>JAOUOA010000007.1 GCA_029880625.1 Spirochaetia bacterium | reverse complement strand
TCCATGCTATCTTTTAAAAACATATTTCTTGATTACCTTATTTTTGGAAAATAAATAAAGTTCAATCGTATATTTATGAAAAATCAGAGTTATTTTATCAGAATTTAATATAGAATGTTTTCCGGTATATTCAAGCCAGTATTCTTCTCTGATTCTGCCTTTGATTTCATAGGAATAAAGCATAAATTCCTGATCTGAATTTTCACGAAACAGAATGTGAGACGGCGCAATGACAATTTCAGCACGCCCTTTTTTCTCCTTCCATTTTCCCTGGGGAACTGAAAAAACCTGTGCATTTAGATCCAGAGAATACAATACGAAATAGAAAAGCGGAAGAAAAAATATTGGTTTTCGAATCATCGCTTTAAATCCAGCAAAATTCCCCGAATTTCATCCAGGGTTTTCAGAATATTAAATGCCGTGTTTCCAGATGACTGCATCATAACAGCCATTTTTTGAATCCTGGAATCCAGATATTCAATTACATTTAATTCCACCTTTTCATTATTTCGGTTTTTTCGATAAATTTTTTTTAACCGGACGTTCATGCTGATAGTCTGAGAAGCAATTTGCCTAACCACATCTTTATAATGATTCAAGTTTTCATTGGAAGGAGTTTCGATCAGATCTTTTTCCGCATCAGGAAGGATGCTCCAGAGTTCATGTAGACTTTTGTTCTCATCAAGAGAGGAAGGAAGGACCTCTTCAAGTATGTTCAAGAATGAATTCTCGGAAAGCGGCTGCACGGATGCAGAGCTCTTGCGCTTGTTGATTGTTTTTTTTCTGTAATCGGTTTCTGTAAGAATTTTAACCTGCATGATTTTACTTGTTTTACTCCGCTACAGTATATTTATCGGACAGAATCACCCTAACATAATCAATAAAGTGACATAAAAGGTTTTATTCAATGGAGAAAATGGATTTTGATTATATCATTATAGGATCTGGATTTGGCGGTTCCGTAGCAGCAATGAGACTTGCTCAGAAAGGCTACCGTGTTGCCGTGATTGAAAAAGGGAAACGCTGGTATCCATCAGATTTTCCTTCCAGCAATATGTTTTTCTATGATTATTTATGGTTTCCAAAACTGTTTTTAAAGGGATTTCAGAAACTGACCCTTTTAAAGGATGCCATGATTTTATCCGGAGTGGGCGTGGGCGGAGGAAGCCTGGTCTATGCAGCCAACCTTTACGTTCCGGAAGATGAATTTTTTTCCAATGAAATCATGCAGAAACTGGGAGGAAAAAAATCCATGATGCCGTTTTACAGAGTGGCTGAAAAAATGCTTGGAACGGATCTCAACCCAAAGATTACCATTGGAGACAAGCTGCTGCGCAGAACAGCGTCTGAATTCGGAACTGAACATTCATTTGAACATGCAAGAGCAGGAATCTTTTTTGGAGAAGAAAATAAAACCGTCGCTGATCCCTACTTTAAAGGAGACGGGCCAAAGCGGATGGGATGCAATTTTTGCGGGGGCTGCATGGTCGGCTGCCGTTATAATGCAAAAAACTCACTTGATAAGAATTATCTTTATCTGGCAGAAAAACTGGGAGCCACTGTTATACCCGAAACAGAAGCCGTAAGAATTACGCCCCTCAATGAGGATGGAAGCGAAGGATATTCCGTAAAAACGAAAAAATCCACTCTGCCGATTTCATTTTCTTCACGTGAATACACTTCTGGAGGAATTGTTTTCGCAGCAGGAACTCTGGGAACCATGGATTTACTTCTTCGGATGAAAAAGAAAAAGTATCTCAAACATCTTTCTCCTGCTCTCGGATTCCAGGTCAGGACTAACAGCGAATCCCTTTTATCTGTACAAAGCCCCGGAAACAATATTGATTTTTCGAAAGGTATTGCCATCTCTTCTAGAGTTCATGTAGAGCCGGGCACTTCCATTGAAGCAGTCAATTACCCTGCGGGATCCAATTTAATGGGAATGCTTTTAACGGTTTCGACGGAAGATGGAGGCCTGATCCCGAGACCGATAAAATTTATTTTCAACGCTCTTACGCATCCTTTTCAGTTTTTCAAAACAATATTTCCTTTCGGCTTTGCCCGAAAAAATTTAATCCTGCTGGTCATGCAGACAAGGAATAATTATTTTCGCCTGGATATGAAACGAAGGCTTCTTTTCCCCTTTTCCATGAAACTGGTAAGCAGAATGGGAAAAAACAATAAAATTCCTTCTTACATTCCTGTGGGTTATGAATTCGCAAAAAGACTTGCCCGGCGAATAGAAGGAAAGTCGCGAACGGCTCTTCCTGAAGCAGCGCTCAATATTTCTGCAACCGCTCATATCCTTGGAGGATGCTGTATGGCAGAAAACAGACGCGAAGGGGTTATCGATACTCAAAACAGAGTTTTCGGCTATCAAAATATGATTGTATGCGACGGTTCTGTAATTCCTGCAAATCCCGGAGTTAATCCATCGCTGTCCATCACTGCTTTTGCGGAAAGAGCCATGTCCATTATTCCGGCTCATCAGGGCAAAAAACCCCATATTTTCGGATTTGAAAAGAACTGGGATTCTGCGAAATGGATTAGCAGAAAGAGAAAATCAGCGCAAAGATGATAAGAATTTTCTTCTATAAATTGTACTGCCGTCGGCGGCTTCAAAATGAAAATCTGGGAATTAAAATCCTTTTATTCCGCAGATTTATCTTTTACTGGCACATTGCCGCCTGAAATTTTTTTCAGGTATGCAGTAATGAAAGGATCCAGGTCCCCGTCCATAACTGCATCGACATTGCCCGTTTCATGGTTGGTGCGAAGATCCTTGACCATTTTATAAGGATGAAACACATAACTTCGAATCTGGGAACCCCAGGCTACGTCCTTTTTCTCGCCTGATCTTGCTTCAATGTCTTCTTCAATTTTTTCCCGCTCAAGTTCATAAAGCCGCGCTTTCAGCATTTTCATGGCTGTGGAACGGTTTTTCATCTGCGACCGTTCGTTCTGGCACTGTACAACAATGCCAGTGGGAATATGCGTGATGCGAATGGCAGAATCTGTTTTATTGATGTGCTGTCCTCCCGCGCCGCTTGCTCTGTAAGTATCGACACGCATATCTTTATCTTCAATCTGGACATCAATATCATCGTCAATTTCCGGAGAGACATGAACAGATGCAAAGGAGGTATGGCGACGTTTGTTAGAATCGAAAGGAGAAATCCGCACCAATCTGTGCACGCCGTTTTCCGATTTCAAATAACCAAAAGGATGATCGCCCCGGACAATCACAGTAGCGCCTTTGATTCCCGCTTCTTCTCCATCCTGATAGTCCACTGTTTCAATGGAAAAACCTCTGCTTTCAAACCAGCGAAGATACATTCTGTAAAGCATATCCGCCCAGTCCTGTGATTCTGTTCCGCCTGCGCCGCATGTTATTGTAACAATAGCATTTCTTGCATCATCCGGACCGGCAAGAGCTTCTGACATGAGAAGATCTTCGAACATCTGGTTCATTTTTGAATATTCTTCTTCCAGAGAATCCAGCGCTTCGCGTGGCACTGAAAATTCTTCCATTGTAAGTTCAACAAGATCGGGAAAATCATCTACCTGAATTTTCAGATTTTTCCATGGTTCAAGTCTCTCTTCGAGCAGAGATTTTTTTCTGGAAAGTTCTCTTGCCTTATCCGGATCATCCCAAAAATCAGGCATGGACACAATCGACTCCAGATCGCTGAATTCATCGATCAGAGCGGTGATGCTTTTATCTTTCCAGCCCTTGTCAAAAAGAGCTTTAAAATCAGAAAATTCACGTAAAAGTTCGTCTTTATTTCTAAAAAGAGCCATTCATGCCAATTTGAAAAAGGAGTCTTTCACGGGCAAGAGAGAATTTTCCTGAAGAAACTTATTTCAGCAGCCTTAAGCTTTCCAGGATAATCTGCGCTGATTCCTCTCCTTTACGAGTAAAGGAGAGGGTAAATAGATACAGCTTTTCTTTTTTTCTGTAAAAGATAAAGTGCCTGCGAATCTCTTCTCCTTCAATACTGCAGTTTTGGTCTGTCCGGGATCTCTCCGAAACAGGAAGAGCTCTGAATACACAGTCACGAAATGGAGGAGGCGTATAAACCGCTGATTTCAAAATAAATTCGTCAAACGTAAGATAATAATTTCCGGTATTCAAGGCTTTAATTTCCGCTCCGCTTCCGTTACCGGATCGAAAAATGTTTACAAGAGACTTCTCTGGAATCCTGAATTCAAAAAAAAACGGGGATCATAAAATGTTTCGCCTGCGCCGAATAGTATCTGATCCGGCTTCAAAGGCGTTGCCGCCTGGAATTCCATAACAATAATTGCGCTTTTATTTGGAAGCAGTTTCAGGAAATCCGGATGAGACGAAGAATAGTATCTATTTTCCAGAGTTATCCCTTTCATGCTACCTGAAATCTCATAAGCCTGTCCAGGAATTAAATGATTAATTTTTTTTTCAGCGTCATGATCCCAGCGGTCGATTCTGTACTGGAAATAGATTTCATTGCCGTCTCTGTCATAGAAAGACAGATAATTTCCTTTGTTTCCCGAATAGCGCATTCTGAATGTTTCAGGAAGGGGCTGGTTTTTCTGAATCAGATCGCGGATTTCATACACCCGCTGATCCGACTCTTTCAAATCATCGTAAGGAGTCTGAGAAAACGCAGGAAATGAAAAAAACGACAGAAATAACAACACTGTCAAACAAGATGAAATAAAGATATTATATTTCATTTTCTTATTCTTCTTCAGTATCATCGTCCGGCTCATCGGATTTTTTTCCATCCAGAAGATTCAGAGCTGCCTTTGATTCTTTTTTAACAAGCTTGCTCATGTCGTATTTCGCTTTATATTCTAAAAGTTCCCGGGCAGATTCAAGCTTCATTTCCCCAATCTGACGGATCGCTTTTACACGCACATTCGGATCGTCGTCTTTTGCAGCGGACAGGATTTCAGGAATCGCAGTTTCATCACCAAGACGGATCATAGCCGTAATCAACTGCAGTTTAAGTCTGCTGAACTGTGAACGTTCCTGCTTGTTTCTGAGAGTACGGATTTTGTCATACATGGATTTTAAATCAGGAATTACGCTTTTATCATTCAGTTTCCCAAGAGAATTAACCGCATATTCCCGAATGGTCAGATCTTCTGATTCATCTTTCGCCATTTCAAGAAGATAGTTTTTCATTGCAGAAACTTCTGCGTTCCCAAAAAAAAGAATTATGGTTTTTCTCGTTTCAAGATTGGTTTCAGGATGATCTGCCTTTTGCTTAAAAAAGTCTTTTGCATCTTTGTATTTCTTCTTTCCCAGCAGTCTGATTGAGGCAGTCATGAGATTTGAATATTCTGAGAAATCTTCTTTTTGAACCATTTCAAAAACCGGTTTTAGATCTTTTGTTTCAATCCTGGAAAGAGCTCGGACCGCAGCGCGCTTTACGTCAGTTTTACTGTCTTTTAAGGCCTGAATAAATACATCCTCCGCATCCCGCCTGTCAAGTTCTCCCAGGGTCCTGACACTGCTTTCGCGGACAAAATAATCCAGATCATCTACAGCAAATTTTTTTAATAGAGGAATGAATTCATCCTGTTCTTTCTTTTCCAGACTTTTAATATTTCCAATGGCCTGTCTTCTTTCCGTCGAATTTTGATATCGAATTGCGTCTTTTAAAGAATTTAAATATTTTTTTCTCTTTTCTGCTTTTTTTGTGTCTTGAATCCGGTCCGCGACATCAGGTTTCTTTTTTTCCGGTAAGGCAGCTATCGGTAAAAACAGGATCAATATACCAAGCATTATTTTTTTCACATATTGATGTTTCATATTGAGCACCGCAGAATTATAAAATTCTAAAATATTCACTGTTAAAGGATCTTTAATAAACTATCGGCAAATTGAAAAAATGCTGAAGATGAAAGAAATGAAAGTTTTCATGAATCACACTGCTTGCAGAAAGATGTTGACTTTCCCGAAAATTCCTTTTAACTGATCTCCATGGAATATAAATATCTACAGACAGAACAAATTGTTCCCGGTCAGGGAATGAGCTACACAATGTATGAAATTGAAGGGGAAAATATAATTAAAAGAATGCTCACAACCATCCCAGATGTAAATAAAATCTCAATTTATCCCAAACCGCCGGTCAAAACTCTATTTGCTCCAGAACGGTGCCAGACCGTCCAGGAATCGGACTTTAAAAACCTCTGGGAAAAAGGAGGAGGAAAAGAAGAATAAAGAATGTGCCCAGAGACGGAGTCGAACCGCCGACACGAGGATTTTCAGTCCTCTGCTCTACCGGCTGAGCTATCTGGGCTGAGATGACAGATGCGATTACAGGGGGCATTCTGTCAACTGATTCTGAAAAGAAAATCCAGGAGAAAATAAGATTCTATGACTTTTAATCTGGTGGAATATCTCAAAACGAAGCCGGTCATTGCTGTGATTGGAGCCACAAATGACAGCAGAAAATTCGGCAATATCATCATGAAGGACCTGGGCCGTAAAGGATATACAGCGATTCCCATCAATCCCCGCGCAACTGCCGTTGAAGGGATTCCGGCTTTTCCTGATTTGAAAACTGCAAAATCAGAACATCCAATCAGCCTACTGGTTTATGTAGTCCCACCTGCCATTACATTGAAAAGTCTTGAGGAAGCCAGAGATCTTAATTTAAAAAATGTATGGGTTCAGCCCGGCGCAGGCGATGAAACTGTAAGACAATTCCTTGAAAAAGAAAATTTTTCTTTTCTTATTAATGCATGTGTAATGGTGGAGGCGCTGTAAGATAATTCTGAAAATCCTCAGCCCATGAACGGATAAAATCATTTTTTCTGACCGCTCTGTTTTTGATCCTTAATACTGAAGTCATCTCCATTTGTTTAAGACCGCAAGGCAGAATATGACGGAACGTCTCAAGAGAGTTTTCAAAATTAACCGCAATTCCATGTCCGGTAAAAAAAGACTTAAAGGTTATGCCTATAGAAGCAATTTTTTTGCCGTCACCCATGCAGTAAAGGCCAGGATTTGTTTTATTAAAACTACTTTCTATTCCCCATATGCGAAATAGATTGTCTGATGTAATTCGGATTAATGTTTCAAAAAAATACGAAATTTGAATTTTTCGTCTGCCGATATCAATATGAGGGTAAATGACAATCTGACCGGGTTCATGGGCTGTCACATCGCCCCCCCGTCCTGTGATGACAGGAGTTAAATTTAATTCTTCTAATGCTTCTAAATTTGTGACCAGACTCGTCTCACTGAAATTGATCCCCCCTGTAATAATCGGCTCATGTTCACAGAAAAGAATCAGCTCTTTTTTATGTTTTCTTAGATTTTCCTGAAGGCGAAGATAACGATGATACTCCAGAGGCCGGTTCAGATAAACAATACAACGGACCATAACATCAATTTTTTTTACAGTCCGAGAACCTTTCTGTAATAGGGTATGGTCTTTTTAAGTCCCTCCTCAAGCGTTACAGGAGTTTTATATCCGATTTTTTCTCTGGCAACTGTAAGATCCGGGCGGCGTCTTGTAGGGTCATCTGAGGGAAGGTCATGATATACAATTTTAGAAGAAGATCCTGTCTGACGAATTACTTCTTCGGCAAGTTCTTTAATTGTAAACTCGCCGTCGTTACCAAGATTCATTGGTCCTATAAAATCCGGATGATTCATGAAGTCCATCAGTCCGCGCACCATGTCATCCACATAACAGAAAGAACGTGTCTGATTTCCGTCTCCATAAATGGTAATATCTTCATTTTGGAGAGCCTGGACGATGAAGTTAGAAACAACACGTCCGTCTCCAATATCCATATTGGGACCATATGTATTAAAAATCCGGACAACCCTGATATCGGTATTGTGAATTCGATTGTAATCAAAGCATAAAGTTTCGCTTGCTCTTTTTCCTTCATCGTAACAGGAGCGGATTCCGGTAATATTTACTTTTCCATGATAGGATTCTTTCTGAGGATGCAGTTCAGGATCCCCATAAACTTCCGATGTGCTGGCCTGAAGGATCCTGGCTTTTGTTCGTTTCGCAAGACCCAGCATATTAATGGCCCCAAGAACGGAGGTTTTCATTGTTTTTATGGGGTTGTACTGGTAATGGATGGGACTTGCAGGACAGGCCAGATTATAAATTTGATCCACTTCCAGCCGGATTGGTTCTGTAATATCATGGCGGATAACTTCAAATTTGGGATGGTTGCGAAGGTTCTCTATATTTTCATGCTTCCCGGTAAAAAAATTATCAAGACAGAGAACCCGGTCTCCTTTTTCAAGATGTTCTCTGCAGAGATGAGAACCAATAAAACCTGCGCCGCCGGTAATAAGAATATTTTTCATAATTTTTTCAAAACTCCTTCACAGCTTGTTTGATAGTAAAAAGATAAAGAAAGAAGCTTCAGAGTATTAATAAATTGAAATTTATTAATTTATTTCGGTAACCTGATTACAGGTTATTACAAGCTCTTGCCGGGTCAAGGCGTTTTATGATTCCTTTGGAATATATTCCGCCTTTCTCATACAGTTAGGAATATTTAATTGGCTGTTATTCATTTCAAGTTTCTGCCAGAACATCATTTTCCAGAATGAAAAGCAAAAGACCTTTTATATTAATTCGGGAGGAATTTTAATTTCCTGATTTTGCTGCGGTGGGGGACTATGGGTAATCAGGACCTGTTTTTTTTCTTTAATTTGCGATGACAAAAAATAATATACGGTAAGAACTATCAAGATTGTCCAGACAATTGAAATTATATTTGCGCCGCTAATGACATCCTTTCCTGAAAATAATGGATATCCGTTTTCAATTAAATATCTCGAAAGGTAAGCCGCATCGGTACTGTTGATATTGCCGGTAAAATCAAATGTATCATATAAGCTGTACCAAACAAAAATTGTCCCGAGAGCAATAATTACATATCTTGAAATTATGCTTCCCGCACCTGAAGATATTAAAAGAATGATGGTCCAGCCTGCGCCTGTATAAAAAGCAACGCTTCCAAATTCAGTAAAAAGAAATGTCATATATCCCAGAAGGATTGTAAAAACAAAAAGTGTAAACCGTTCCATACTTGCTGCAAGACCCCGGTTCAGCATAATGCTTCCAGCAAGGGCAGAACCCAGGTAACCTGCCGAGACACTGGCAATGAATCCATAAGAAGACTTTAATCCATAGATCACAGTTTCTCCGTTTTCTTCTGTTCCCAGATGAATCTGATCAATGGTCCCTCCAAACGCCATGGCTGTTAATCCATGCCACATTTCATGGACCAACACAACAAGAAGCTTGATCGGGTAAAGGACTGGAAGATCCCAGGTCATGGTTGCAAATAAACCGCAGGCAAGAAGAATCAAAAATCGAATCATCAGTACCAATATCGGACTGATAAATAATTTTTTTGCCAAAAAGATGGGATTCAGGAAAAAAGTAAATCAATCTAAGGATAGAAAAGATTCATAGATCATAAATTATTCCGGTGACGCTCCAAAAAAGACTCGGTTTCTTCCGCCCTCTTTAGCATTGTAAAGGCATTCATCCGCTTTTTTATAAATCTCTTCAATGGAAAGACCGTCTTTCTGTCTGGACAGATACATTCCCATAGAAACGGTAACATGCTTTAATTCTGAATCCTCGTTTTTACAAAATTCATGCTCTTCAATGCTGGAACGGATATTTTCAGCCATTGATTTACATCCCGATTCATCCTGATCCGTGACAACAACGGCATATTCCTCGCCTCCCAGTCTTGCCACGATATCCGAATCTCGGGTTTTGGTCTGAATTACGCTTCCAAGCTCTTTGATGATGCAGTCTCCCATCTGATGCCCAAATGAATCATTGATTTTTTTAAAATAATCTATATCTACAATCAAAAATGCAAATTGATATCCGTATCTTTCTTTTTTATTATTTAATTCTTTCAGTCGATCAAAAAGATATTTCCTGTTATGAAGCTGTGTCAGAGAATCTGTACAGGCCATCTGCTCAAGAGTTTCATTTATATCTTTTAACTGCTTAATTTTTGTTTGAAGCTTTCGCTTTAAGATTCTTGTCTGGAGATGAACGGAAATACGCGCAAGAAGTTCTTCCTGGATAAATGGCTTATTTAAATAATCTGTTGCTCCTGCACGAAAAATATCAAGAATGGAAAAATGTTCCCCCGCGCCTGAAAGAACCAGAATGGGAAGATCCGGATTTTGAAGTTCATTTCGGACTTTTACACAGAGTTCATCGCCCTTCAGATTAGGCATCATCATATCTGTAATTACAATATCAACACTTTTAAGATTTTCTTTAATTAAGCTGAATCCTTCAAGTCCGTCTTTCGCTTCGATCACCTTTACGCCTCTGCTTTCGAGAAATTCTGCAACAATTTTTCTTGCCGTCAGACTGTCATCTACAACCACCGCTGTCAGTCCCCGAAGAGGCATGATTTCCGGCTGGATAAGTTTTTTAATTCTTTCTCCTACATATCCTTTCTTGAAGGGTTTAGCAATAAATTCAGTTGCGCCGGATTCAAATCCTCTGGCCCGACCTTCCATTGTATCGTGACCGGTAATAAAGATGATCGGTATATGAGGAAAACTTTCCATCCCATTTCCATTATTATGATCATTACGAATTTTTTTACAGATATCATAGCCGCTTTCTTCCCGGAGTTCGACAGAAAGTGTTATTAAATCAATTTTGTCTTTAGAGAGGATATCGTAGACTTCCTGGGAATTTGATGCGCTCATTACAGTAAATCCAAGAGGTTCTACTTCAGATCGGATAATTTCCCGGAGCATTTTACTGTGGTCAACAACAAGAACATTCATTGAAAAACTCGAAATTTAACAGAATTAACTATATTCTTAACCTATCTTGAAAACGATCAATAAAAAAAATGCAAAGTGTTAACAAATTTTAATTAATTTAGAGTGAGCCATGATCCAGACAGATTACAACTGGATATTTATATGTATTTTATGAATCTCCTTCTTTAGAGCCGCAGAAGAATCAATGGAGCTAAAAACAATTGCATAAAATATTATTTACAAGAAGATTAAAATTTCATTTTAAATCTTCACAGTTCACATCAATCTGATGGTCCAGTGCATGCATTAGATTTGAAAGACTTCGATTCTCTTTAAAACGTCTTACAATCCCTGCCGCAAGAGACAGAAGCTGCATCAAAACATTATCCATCGTTTCCGTGGGCACTCCATAATATAGAAAATTTAAAGGAGTCAATCCGCCCAGAAGATAAAGATTTTTTTGTTTCCCATTAAAATGAATTACAACTTTATTTCCCAGTATCATGGAAGTCTGCGGATCTCGTACAAATCCGGTTTCAAATTTTACACCATGATTCCCGATTTCAGGTTTTTTTAATTTATTCAGATCTTTCAGCCAATCCGTAAGATCTGTAAATTCAACTGTCTTTGTAGAACCGCTTAAAATAAATATGGATTGTTTCTCTCCCTCAAGAATCAGTTTTTCAAAAAAATCTTTTTTTAATATAGATTTTCCAACGACGCCGATAATCAGATCAATTTTTAAAAAAAGTTCATCAGGGATACTGTCATAAGAATCCGTTTCATAGAAACGTTCTTCAGGAAGATTTCGGGCGATGAGGTCGACCCCTATAATCTTTGAAGCCAGACGATAATTTAAATCTGACATTAAATTTTTTCCAATAGCGCCCGAGGACCCGAGAATCATGGGAGTTCTTTCTGTCAGGACAAAACCCAGACCATGAAGAATGCTTTCAAGAGCATGCAGTATTGATACCGAAACTTCTTTGGATTCTCTTTCGACTTTAAGACTGGAAAGAGCAATTGTTACTGCTGGAAAGTGCAGCGAACCGAATTCATTCTGAACAGACATCATTCTGTCGTAGCCGTTGCGCGTATGCTCCACAGTTCCAGGAAGGATGGGCTGAATCCAGTCTTTAAATAATAAATCATTTTTTACACCGAAGATTTTTTCTGCTTCTCCGGTAATGCCGTATTCTTTCAGAACGCTTTCCATTGCAGAATTTTCTTTCGCAAGACGGTTTAGTTCAGGAGCAAGATATCCTCCGTCTTCCACAAGAAGGATTTTTTTCCCTTCTAATTTTACTTTTGCCGCTTCAAGAAGAAAAAGATGCATGGCTGAAATTTTCATGGCTTCAAAGAAGCCAAGTTTGCGCTCGGACAGGATACGAGAAAGGCTTTCAAGCCTCTTCAGCTGCGAATACTGCTGAGAAAGAACATAATAACCTTCAATTGTATCTTGAGAATCCACTCTGTGAAGGCCGTATGACTTAAAAAACGACTCGTCCTGTGAAAGGAGTACTTCCAGATAGTCTGCAGGAACAATTCCAGCATACTTAACAAAAAGAGCCTGCAGATGATCACAGCCCATAACTTCCAGAGCTTTAATGGTACCGAGAATTTCAGAAGTAATATGATGGATCAAGAAAACGGTATAACCTGAAAGAGAACCAGATTCCTTCATACTCAAATTTTTCAGAGAAGGCATTCTGTCCAGATAGAAGTCCATCAGGGGTATTTCTCTTCGCGAAATAAGACTCACATTCAAACTTCTGCCCAGACGGGATACATCAAGCGTAGCGCTTGCTTCACCAATGGCCACCTCAAGAATTTTTCCATTATTTAATATTTTTGAAATATCTCTGTCTTCAAGAACAAGAAGGATTTTTTTTAAGAAAACGGGAAGATCCATTGAATGGATCAGATCTTCTGCATCCTCAGGTTTCCAGAAGAAACTGATGGAATTTAAATTTGGAATCCCTCCCTGCTGGATCTGCCTGAAAAATACATCATGCCTTTTATCCACTTCAGTATATTCACTTTTAAAATTTTCATTCTCGCGAAGAATTCCGTGGTAAATGGATTCGACAAAACGGGATAACCCCTGAAGATAATTTCGTCTGTCCAGATCATCCACAACAACATGATTGATACATGACAAATTGAGTCTGCTTTCCACTTCAGGCTCAATCGATATGCGGATAAAACCTTCTTCAATATTCCTTTCCACAAGAAAATAATAATCAATATCTTCTTTTTCAAAATGAAGATGAAACGGGAAAAGAAGAGCGGGCACCTGTTCCAGTTTTTTTTGTTTGCCGGTAAAATATTCGGGAAAAAGCTGTCCGCCCCAGCGCGGCCTCTGCAAAGATCCGAAAACCGTTCTTATCTGATCATGAAACTCTTCGCTGAATTCAGGCAGTTTTTTTAAGACATTACTTCGCGAATAAATAATAATTCTGTTTATTCCCAGATCCACAAGCTGCGGAGTTATCTCTTTAATTATTCTTCGCCTTACGACCGTATCTGTATTTTTTAATTTGATCTGTTCAAGAATATCATCGCCGAGCATTCTCGCTATTACGGAAAGACCGGTAAATGACTTTAATTCACTTAAATTGATTTGATATTTTATATCGGAAATTCGCTTAAAAGGAACTCCGAGCGATGTTGATTTTTCTGCTGTCTCTGTCATGTTTTTTATTTTCGATTGAAGACAATCAGACTCCATCCGTCCAGATGATTTTGAAAACTGCATTCCCAATTCGTCTGAAATGCAGAAATGACTTCCTCTTTTTTTTCTTCAAGAATCCCTGAAAGCATCATCTGACTGTATTTCCCTTCATCAATCCTTTTTTTATTTGAAAGGATCACCGAGGCCGTCAGATTTCCCAATAAAATATCCGCCGGATACTCCAAAAACTCATTAAGATCAAAACCTCCGCGCATTAAAGTCATCCGGTTTCGGTTAAAGGCATTCAGTTCGAAATTATTTTCAACTGCAAGAACAGCATTCCCGTCAACATCAAATGCCAGTACCTCCTCGGCTCCGAGAAGGAGGGCTCCGAAACTCAGGATACCAGACCCGCAGCCAGCATCAATTACATTTAATTTTTTGGGGGGATTTTCATCCAGATATTCCATGCAAAGTCTTGTTGTAGGATGAAGTCCCGTTCCAAAAGCAAGCCCTGGATCCAGATAAAGAAATAATTGGCTGCTATTTTTCTGGTTTTCAAACTGCTGTTTCTCCCAGGAAGGCACAATCATAATGTGTTTTGAAATTAAAAAAGAAGTATAATGCTTTTTATAATTTTCAAGATATTCATTACGTGTAATATTTTTTTCTTCACGGACAACCGATTCAATTCCCAGAACAGAAAGTATTATTTCAAGGCGAATATCCGCTTCATTATCTTCAGCGGAAAAATACATAACAATTTTTGAAAGTTCAGTATCAATGCTGGCTTTATCTTCATCGTAAAGAACTTCGTAATATCCGTGAAGTTTTGGAAATTTATTTTGATCCAGAAATTTCACAAGCGTTAAAGCATCATCAGGAAGCAGTGCTGCTGTGATCTCTTTAAATATAGCTGTTTCCAAAATCAGAAGGGCATATCCATTTTATCGGGTTCTTCAGGAGGCCTTTCAAAAAGCCCTGCATAGTCTTCCGGCTCAACTTCTATGACTCCTCCATAAAGAACTCCCCTTTCAATCAACTCCGAAACAGCCATGGCAAAGATATATGCTTCCCAGATGCACTGCTTTACCGGTTTCCCATGCAGTCGTCGTTTTCTGTCTGCAGGAAGTTCAAACATCATATTTTCATCAGGATTGATTACAATCTGAAGGGGGCCTTTTATATCCTCAATCAGGATTTCCAGAACCTCTTTCACCTGCAGCATAAAATTTCCCACGAGTTTTTTAAACTCTCTCCCTGAAGCGCCTCTTCTTCCGTCAATATTTGAAAGCCGTTTCGCATGCTCTACATAATTTGAGCTGGTATTTACTTCCGTCTCTGTTCTGTGATATTCCTGCGCTTCCAGAAGATACTTTCTGAATGCATCCTGACAGACATGAGAATTATCAAGAATATTTGACATCTTTCTTCTTATATCAATTTTTGAATCTCCGCGCTGAAATAAATTCATCTGAATTTTATTCGTAGTAAGAACAAATGAAAAGTCTTTTTCAAAAATATGAAATAGCAGATGTGCTATAAGCATTTTATCATATTTCTTAACATACCCCCAGTCATTTCGCGGATCAATTTCAGAACGAATTTTTTCCAGATTTCGAAGGCTTAAAAGAGCATTCCCGTATTTAAGTTCATCGGTTTGAGCTTCATCCTCTGAAATATCTTCAAACGTATCTGAAGAAGAAGCAGATACAGTCTCTTCTTCAGTATCCGTTTCTTCAGTGTCTTCGGATGCTTCACTCTCAGCAGGAGCCTCTTCTTTAACGCTTTTTCCAGGCAGCTCTCCTGCTTTTCTTGACCCCGGTTTTTCCGACAACTTCACCCCGATCATATTTTCAAAAAGTTCCGTATATGGTTCAGCCTTCATCAGCTCCGCGCACTGCGCAAGGAGAACAAGCGAAGGAAAGATTTCATCCATTAGAGAGTTCCAGTCTTTTTTTACTTTTTTTCTTTTCGCAGGATAAAAGGGCGGCGGCTTGGGAGTCATTTTTTCTTCAATCGATATAGCGAGATCCACTGCTTTTAAATAAGTTTCTTGATACGGTTTAAGATAATATATCTTTTTTAAAATCCCGAATAAGGGAAAGCGGATTGAATCAACGCGAACCGGGATCTCATGATTTTCCATATAGGATCGGGTTAAATCGGTAAGAAGATCCCTGTCATACAGGTAGGATGCGCGTTCAAGCAGCTCTACGTATAAAGGATTTTTTTCATCCAGTTCTTTTATGACAGCATCGCATACTTTTTTATTTGTAGAAAATAATTCATTCGCAAGAATATGAAATTCCATTACAGAGCGCTTTAAATCAAGATTGAGAGTTGACATGAATCGAGGGATTACATATTCACCTGAAAAAGTAGCGACTCCCTGGAGCTTGCACTTCAGGCGGATCATAAGCTGAGCAATAAAACCGCTCGCTTCTCTTTCCTGTTTTTCTCTTTCCTGGCGAAGCTTTGCAGCAATTTCCTGTTCTTTTCTATTTTTTTCGCGGGCGATTTCTGAAGGAAGCCTGGTTTCTCCTCCGCCTGCTCCGGAAGATCCCTGATTTTTTCTTTTACCGGATTCGGAACTTTCGGATAAAGGGTTTGAAACCGATTTTTCTCTCAGGACCTCTCCCCCTGCAGAATGAAATTTATCAAGCATTTCTCTTCTGTCGGTATCTGTCAGTTTATCGGTTTTAATTGCCTTACGGGTTTTATCAAACTCCATCTGGTCCATAGATTACAGAAAACCAACTTGAATATATGAAAGCAATAAAAAAATCAAACCGGGTAATAATAAGAGAGTATCAAAATCCAGAAAAATTCTGATACTCTTTAGGTTTAAGGTAAAGAGAGGAGGGATAAAAGTATTTTGAAAAAGTCAGTCACAATTAAAAACCCGGCTGGATCAGCCGGGTTGAAGCCTCAGGTCAGCAGGAACCGCCGCTTCCACAACTG
>JAOUOA010000324.1 GCA_029880625.1 Spirochaetia bacterium | reverse complement strand
TCCAGGGGGATTTTTAAACCGATAGAAAGGTCATGAGAAACATGCCCTCCACCGAGGGGTACTGTCGAAGAAAAGCAGACCCCTCCGTCAATAAATAGCGCAACATCTGTAATCCGAGAACCAATATCAACAAGCGCAATACCTAGATCTTTTTCGGCATCAGCAAGCACTGCTTCTGATGAAGCAAGCGAAGACATAACCACATCGGAAAGCTTTATCTCAGCCCCTGAAACGGCCCTGGCAAGATTCATAATTGCAGTTTTTCCGGCAGTTACGATATGAACTTCGGCTTCCAGCCTTACGCCGGACATCCCTACTGGATCGCGAATCCCATCCTGATCATCCACATGAAATTCTCTTGAAAGAACATGAATAATTTCCTGATCGGCGGGAATCCGTATATTTTGAGCGCCTTCAATAACCCGGTAAACATCGCTTTCTGTAACCAGCCTTTCTTTATTTGTTATAGCGACAACTCCTCTTGAGTTTTCGCCTTTGACATGTTTTCCGGTAATATTAATAAAAGCCTCATCAACAACAAGCCCGCTCATGAGTTCCGCTTCTCTTGCAGCTTCGCTGATACATCTGACTGCAGCCTCAATATTTACAATAACTCCGTCCTTGACACCCTGTGAATCGCTTGCACCGACTCCAATAATATTCAGCTGGCCTGGCCCCTCATCCCGAGCAACAAGCACCTTGCATCTTGAGGAGCCAATATCGATTGAACAAATATAATCCTTCATCGCACCGGCACCAGTATTGCATCCTGTCCGGATAGATCAATCCATCCGGATTTTTTTTCCTGTTTTTCATAATAGGATACTGCAGCATACATCCGTTTGATCAACGATGAATCAATCGTTCCGGAATAAACCACACGAATTTTAGGATCTGTAAGATAGAGAGAAAAACTCTTTTTTGAATCGAGGCGAATTTCTGAAACTCTGGATTCCAGTTCAGGCTTTTCTGATTTCATTAAATCCAGCCCTTCTATCACCTTTTCCAAAAATGAATCTGAAACAGAATTGTTATCGATAATAAAATTTCCTGAAAGTAAGGGCACTCCGCTGCATCCAACTTGAGAAGAGACAGTCATATCAGAAAATAAATCATATAACTTTTCATTGCTCCTCAAAACAGCTCTGCAGCTCTTTTCCTGAACGGTAATCATAAGAACACCTGCGCCAAGGGTCATTTCAACATCCTTAACAGCATGGTGCTGTTTCAGACGAAGCGCCGCACGTTCCATTTCTTCATGCGAAATTGAATGATCTGTCTTTACAGACAGAATTTCAAGAGCATCTTCTTCTTTTAGATATTTCAGCCCTATTAATTTGATTTCACGGACCGTTTCACCTGATGTAAAGAAAAAATACAGCAGCAGAATTCCTGAAAGAATCATGAAAAAAGATATGGCAAATAACACAGAGATTCCGTTCCCCTGCAATGAAGGGATCCTGAACACTTCATTCATCGGCAATGCTTCATTTTCTGATCGGCTGGCAACCATTCAGAGCTTATTTATTATGTCACATTAATTCAGGCAATCAAAATTTATTTTTCATTTCACAGTTGAAGAAAGAAACTTAAAATCCAGCAAAAGCTGCCGTCATTTGTTTAGCTAAACAGAGTTTGAAGAATTTTTTCTGAGAATCCTTTTCACACGTCCTGAAAAAACTATATGAAAAACAAAAAAGCCCTGATTCAATGGTGATCAGTTTTCTTTCAGATATTTACGAATGGAGTAGGAAATATCTCCGGCTCCCTGAAAAAGAAGAATATCACCCGGATTTACGCTTTTAAAAATTTCAGAGAAAGATTCTTCTTCAATAAGTCTGTATTTTTTCTCCATGACATTTCCAATCATTCCACTGGAAACACCTTCTCGGGGTTTTTCTCCGGCTGGATAAAGCGGAAGGAGGTATACATGATCTGCAAGCTGAAGTGATTCTGCAAATTCACGGTAGTGCTCTTCTGTTCTTGAATATCTGTGAGGCTGAAACACAACATGAATCTGACTGCCTTTTTTCATTCGTCCGCGAAGAGCGTTGAGAACTGCGCGGACCTCTGATGGGTGGTGCCCGTAATCATCATATACAGAAACCGAGTTTCTAATGCCGATTCTCTCGATCCGTCTTTCAACTCCGGGAAACTGATTTAATGCAGAAATCGCTTTTTGAGGGCTGAATTGCAGAGGGTCAAAAAATCCCATTAAAGAAGAACGGTCCAGAAGAGTGATGATAGAAAGAGCATTCAGCGCGAAATGCCTTCCGGGTATTTTCAGTGAAATCGTTCCAAGATATTCTTTCTGAACAGAGCATCGAAACACATCCATTGAATCTGAAGCGCCCTGGAAGGCGCCGTAATAAAATTCCTGATTTGAATCGGGTTGATTTTCATGGAAAAAAATACAGTTTTCAGAAGATACGCTTTGAAGAACAGGGTCATCTCCGTTTAAAACGGAAAGTTTTGAATCCAGGACAAATTTTTTAAAAGCTTCTGCCAGAGATTCCTGATTTCCATAATATTCAAGATGATCGTTATCTACATTCAGGCAGACTTTTAAATTTGCATTACTTTTGAGAAAAGACCCGTCTGATTCATCTGTTTCAAAAACAGCAATCTTTCCGCCTCCATTTCGTATGCCGTCTTCAAGATACAGAGGTTTTCCGCCTACAATAATTGTAGGATCAAATCCCAGTTCCATAAGCACAAAACCCATCATGGAAGACGTGCTTGTTTTTCCATGCGTTCCGGAAAGGCCGATCCGCAAAGAATCATTTTTTACAAGTTCATTGAGAAAATCCATCCGATGACACATTCGAATTTTCTTTTGTTCAGATAATTTTTTCGCAAACTTGCGTTCAGGATGATCTTCAGCGATGGCAGTGCTGTAAACAACCAAACTGCTCCCTTTCAGATTATCCTCAGAAGGAACTGTAAAAACTTTTATATTTGATTTTTCAAGCCATTTCGCTTTTTCAGGGGTAAGCGAACGGTCCGTTCCGCTTACTGTATAACCTTTTTTTACAGCAAGCATCGCCAGGGGAAGCATTCCGGAGCCGCCGATTCCGATGAGATGAACTTTTTCTTTCATGCTTGAATTCTTTCCAGGATACTTTTTACAATTGTTTCGGAAGCCTCTTTTTTAGAGGATGCCAGAGAGGCTTTTCCCATAGATTCTCTGAGCTTCGAATTTGTTTGAAGTCTTTTCAGATAATTAATCAATTCATCAGGATTATTTTCTTTTGTTGAAATGACAAAGGCTGCCCCTTTCTCTTCAAGATAAAGCGCATTTTTTTTCTGATGATCATCTGCAGCATAGGGATAGGGGATCAGTATCATTGGAAGGCCGAAAAGACACCCTTCAGAAAGCACTCCCGCGCCTGCACGGCAGATAAGAACATCTGCATTCCGGTAAAATCTGTGAATATCTGAATGGAATCCGAACAGTTCAGCATCCTGAATTCCATGCTCTGCAAGAGTTTTCTGCATCGCTTCAATATTGTTATCGCCGCACTGAATCGTCCAGTTCACTCCTTTCGTTTGCGGAATAGCCGCAGCAGACATTTCATTGAGCTGTACCGCCCCCTGGCTCCCTCCAAGAACCAGCACCGAAAGATTTTTTGTTTCTTTCTTTCCTCTTTTTGCCTGATTCAGTATGGAAGTCCGTAAAGGATTTCCCGCAATTACGCTTTTTTCAGAAAATTTTTTCAATTTCCCGGAGCGATCCGGAAAGTTTAAATATATTTGATCTGCGAATCTTCCGAAGAGAACGGTAGCTTTTCCCGGCATTGCATTCTGTTCACACAGAAATAGGCTGACTCTGAAAAGGGAAGCATACAGTGCTGCGGGAACAGTCGAATACCCGC
This sequence comes from Spirochaetia bacterium, assembly GCA_029880625.1. GTDB lineage: Bacteria > Spirochaetota > Leptospiria > Leptospirales > Leptonemataceae > JAOUOA01. The sequence goes on along the minus strand of JAOUOA010000324.1, from coordinate 403 downwards.
CCATGCAGATCATGGATGTTATGCCGAATTTTTTTATAATTCCGCGAACGCGGAACATGGATGAAACCAGCATAAACGGGAAAATAAGTTTATTTTTTATTCCGGAGAGCGAGGGAGCTTTATAAAACTCAACGGGGAATGAAGGACGGATCAAATCCGGATACTGCCTGTTCCTCTCCAGGCTCAGAAAGACCAATTTCTTTTCCTGTTTGATCAATTCTTCAGCCAGAGCAATCCCCGGTGCAATATGCCCCCCTGTTCCTCCGGCCACGATTAAAACTGTACTGTCCATACTCATCTCAAGCTACACCTTCTGCTTCTTTTGAAACATCCGGTTTGATTCCAGGCTCCCTGTTATAAGATGTTGCATTTAAAATGATACCGCAGAAGCTCAGTGTTACAA
>JAOUOA010000250.1 GCA_029880625.1 Spirochaetia bacterium | reverse complement strand
TTTCTCGGGATCGTCATCATGTCATTTTTTTTCACTCCATTATATGCAGGAGATGAATTGGTCCGGGTTTATGAAATTTATGAAGAAAGGCTTTGTTTTCTTACTCCCCGGCCTTTTATCTGTAAAAAGTGCATCAAGAATAAACAGAGATTTGTTCAGATTCTTAAATTTGATTATGACGGTCCGGAAAGAAGATACGAATGCAGAGAGTGGAAACGTCCTTTTCTTGAGTAAAATCAGTTGCCCCAGCCGCCGGAACTGGCCCCTGAATCCATTGATTTTAAGATCGATTCAGCATCGTCTTTTAATGGTTTTTCAGAAGCTGAAGTTCCTGCGCGGGGAAGACCTGTTGTTTTTGGAACATCGGTATGGATAATTTCCTGTACCTGACAGGGTTCATCCGGATAAATACAGATTGTCCATTTCCCTTCTTTTCTATCATTCTTATAATTTCCGCTTTGATAGAGTTTACCTGAATGAAAGTAATAGGTCCAGGATCCGTCAGCACGGCCGTATTGATAGCGGCCTTTGTAAAAAACCTTCCCGTTTTTATAATACTCAGTCCAGGATCCATGTTTCACTCCTGCAACAAAGGTTCCTGTTGATTTTTTTGTGCCGCCGTTAAAATAAAAATGCCATTCACCGTCTTTTAAATTATTTTTATAATTTCCAGTAGAACGGAGTGTTCCGTCTGAAAAATACAGCCTCCAGAGACCGGACATGGTTCCATTTACATAGTTTCCGGAGCCTTTAATCTTTCCATTCTTAAAATAAAAGTTCCAGTTTCCATTGCGCTTTCCATTAATCATGTTTCCTTCAGCTTTTTTATAACGGTTTTCATAAAGAATCGTAATGGTATTACCTCTGTAGAAATACCAGGTTTTTGATTTTTTATGAAATACAGCATCTGAAGGAATTTTAACCCTGTCCGGTTTAGCCGCCTGTGAATTGACAGGAATGCCGGTAAGGAATGCAGTTAATAGAAAAGCAAATAAAGTAAAATATGATTTCATAAATATTTTGTACATAGTTCATAATCGGAAAGTTTAAAGATATATTAACAGATATTCTGTTCAATTTTTAGACGGATTTGTTGAATTTCACGATTTAAAAAAAGATCATTTTGAACTTTTTTTTCCAGATTCTTTTTGAAATGAATGATGCTGGAATGATCTTTTCTGTTAAGAATTTCAGCTATCCTGCTGAGTTTTAATTGCAGTAGTTCCCCCATTAGATATGCTGCAATCTGGCGCGGCAGGCTGAACTTACGATCCCGGGCGCTACCTGTAATGGCATCAACTGAAATTTGAAAATGATCGGCCACTGTTTTAAGAATTTCTTCCGGCTGGATGGGAAGTTCCGGGGTGAAAAGATCAGAAATATGAGAGATAACGTCTCCTGAAGTATTGCGGTGTATGAGTCGGAGGGGAACAGATTTTAATTTTCTCATATCATCGCGGATTCTGGATGAGATTAACTTCAGATCGGAATCTTTCAGATCAATATTATTATTTTTGCATTCTGACTTCAAAAGTTTGAATCTGCCTTCCTGATCGGGTGGAAGAAGCGTTTCCAGCCTCCCGGATTGCATTCTGGACAAAAGATCGTCACGCAAAGGCAGTTTGACAAGGGGGCGGTCCGAGAAAAAGATGATTTGATTTCCATTTTCACTGCAAGCATCAATGAGTTTTCGGATCTCCTCCTGTGAATGGAGCGCAGTTTTTTTAATAAACTGAAAATCATCAATCATGAGAAAATCATGATTGCGTAATTCTTGTTTCCATTCCTGAATGCTTTTGTCGCGTATAGAAGAACCGATTTTAAGAATAAATTCTTCAAGTGTGTAATATTGAAAACTGTATTCTTTTTGTGAGAAAATTTGGCGAAAATATCTGGAAAGATGGGATTTGCCTGAACCGGAACGTCCTTCAATAAAGACGGATGGGTGGCGAAGAGATTTGCTGCAGACAGATTCAATAAAAGAAAAATTTTCAGGACAGGGAATGTAAAAGTCTTCCTCTGTATCCGGTTTGTAATCTTTCGCAGTATTGACAGGAATTTTTGCAAGAAGGCTTACCTGTCCTTTGAATCCATTTGAAGCCATGGATTTTTCAATCAGGTCTGAATATTTATCTTTTACATGGAGCAGAATGCTTTCATCTGTATAGATACGGAAAACATCGCCTTCTGTTTGGGGATGCAAAGTGGTTAAATCTCTGATAAAAGTATTGAAAAAAGGTTCCGGAAGCTTATTTTTAATATCGATCACGGATTTTTCCCAAATTCTGCTGTACGTGTCTTTTGAGGAATGCCCATGGCTACCGTGGTTTGTTTCGCGGATTGTATGCGAACTGCCAGTTTCTATGTTCTGAAGTGCTGGATTCATCTCATTTTAAAAAAATATTATGTCGCATTAAAAAATTGATTTTTCCATCATCCAGAAAGAAATCTGGGAGTGCAAGAGAAGAGAAAAAACTTTTGAAAAAAAAATGTGGAAAACGCTGTTTTCGGTACATACGTCTGTTTAGCAAGGCACTATGCTTCCTTTTGGCGGCTGCGGTAGAATTCGTAGATTTTTTTTCCGAGTGCGAAGCCGATTCCTTCTACCGACGAAAGCTCCTCAAGAGAAGCTTCTTCGATTTTAGAATTGGAGAAATGTTTGATCAGAGATTTTCTCCGTTTCGGGCCGATGTCGGGTACGGATTCTATCAGGTGTCGGATCTGATGTTTTGCAATTCTCTTCCTGTTGTGTGTGATCCCGAATCTGTGGGCTTCGTCGCGAATATGGCGAATCAAGAGCATCCCCCGGGAGTCGGGGTCAAATTGGATGGGAACGCTGCTTCCCGGAAAATAAATTTCTTCGTGTTTTTTAGCAAGCCCCACCATGGGAAGTTCCGGAAGATCAAGTGATTTTGCAGCCCTGCATGCAGCAGAGAGCTGTGTGTAGCCGCCGTCAATGACAATCAGATCGGGCAGGGCCTTTTCTTCGTTGAGAAGGCGCTGAAGCCTTCGTGCAATGACTTCTTCTATCATAGCCGGATCGTTGATGCCTTTTACATGACGGATATTGTAATGCCTGTAGGCGGAAGGCTTCGGGTTTCCGTCAGCAAATTGAACTCCCGATGCAACCGGTTCTTTCCCCTGAAAATGAGAAATATCGTAGCATTCAATAATTTCCGGCACCGCATTCAGTTTGAAAAATTCTTGAATCTGCTCCAGAGCTTCGGATTTTTCTTTCATCCGTGTTGCAAGAATTCTTTCTTTTAATAGAAGTTCTGCATTTTTTCCGGCAAGCTTCTGGAGCGATTTAGTTTGTGAGCGAAGTCCAGATATTATTTTAATTTTTCTTTCCTGCTGATCTGATAAAAATGTTTCGAGATTTTTTGCATCGGAAACCCTGCATGGAAAAATAAGCTTTGCAGGCACACTTTCAATCTCAGTGTAGTAATCCCGGATAAAGGAAGCAAAAATTTCAGGGTCTTCGGAATTTTCAGCACCTTCCACGGGAAAGGACTTTCTTCCGGTGAGCCTTCCCTCACGGATTTCAAATACTGCAATCTGCGCATGGACGCCCTGTTTGGCAAGCGCTACGATATCTTCATCTTCCCGGGCCGGGCCCATGACATTTTGTTTTTCTGAGGACTTCCGGATATGAAAAAGCATATCGCGATAAAGAGCGGCGCTTTCATACTGCATGCTTTCGCTGAAAAAATTCATCCGTTTGGTCAGAAGACTTTCCAGGAGTTCTCGTTTCCCTTCAAGGAATAAAATAATTTCATCGATCACAGCGCCGTATTCCTCCGGAGATATATTACCCTGGCAGGGTGCAAGGCAGCGTTTGATGTGAAAGTTAATGCAGGGCCTTTCTTTTCGATTAAGAGGGAGTTTCTGGATTTTTTTTCGTACAGGAAAGATTTTGTGAATTAAAGCCAGAGTATTTCGGGTGGCCGAAATGTCGGTAAAAGGGCCGAAGTAGCGGTTTCCATCATTTTTCGCTTCACGAGTAATGTAAATTCTGGGGAAATTTTCCGAAGTGGATACGCAGAGATACGGATACCTTTTATCGTCTTTCAAGCGAACGTTGAACTTAGGTTTGTGGAGCTTTACCAGATTGGCTTCAAGAATAAGAGCTTCATTTGCATTCGTGGTGGAAATCCATTCCACATCCTCAGCGTTTTTCATTAGAAATTCTGTTTTAATTGTATCTGGCTTGAGGTAGCTTTTTAGCCGGTTGCGGATATGATTTGCTTTGCCCACATAAAGAATTTCTCCTTTTTCGTCTTTCCAGAGATAGCAGCCTGAAGTCTCAGGCGCAAGAGAGATTCGTTCCTTGATATTTTTTTTCGATTCATTCCTTTGCATTTCTTTCTTTAAATACGCCATTGTAGCCCTGAATGGAAGGATCTAATTCAGCCATCTTAAGACGTTTGGCTGCGAAAAGGCAGTAATTGATTTGTGATTCAATTCCTGTATAATTTCTTCCCAGTTTTTTTGCCGTTACGGCAGAGCTTCCGGAACCAAGGAAAGGATCAAATACAGTATCTCCGGGTTCCGTACTTGCAAGGATCAGTTTGGCAAGCAGTTTTTCTGGTTTCTGGGTCGGATGATCTGTATTTTCGCTCATGGACCAGAAAGGAACGGTTATATCGTTCCAGAAATTAGACGGGAAGGTCAGCCTGAATTTGCCGGACTCGTTATCTTCCCAATCTTTTGGTTTTCCATTTTCTTTATATGGCGCGATTACCCTGCGTTTCAGTTTAACCCGTTCAGGATGAAATTTATATTTATTGGAAACAGTAGCAAACCAGATGTCTTCTGAACAGTTTTTCCAGTTTGTAAGAGAACCTCTGCCTTTTTCTCTCTCCCAGGTAATGCGGTTTCTTACAGTCAGGTGTTTAGAAATTACATTGTAGATTTCACAGCTGCTTTTCCAGTCTGCGCATACATAGACGGATGCTTCCGGTTTAAGTAAAGGGAGCAGCTTTTCGAAAATATCTGAAAACCATTTTTCATAATTAACGGATTTTCTCTGGCGAAAAATCTCTCCGTCAAAATCTTTTGTCAGATTGTAAGGCGGATCCAGAAAAAGAAGATCTGCAAATTTTTCAGGCAGATGCGGAAGCGCCTGAAAAGTATCGCCGTGAATAATTTTATTTTGAATGTCGCAGATACCGGACGAATCAAAGGCACTTACGGGTATGAAGAATTCTGATAGCTTTTCTTTTTCTTCCGGCAGAATTTCCAGCGTTTTAT
>JAOUOA010000248.1 GCA_029880625.1 Spirochaetia bacterium | reverse complement strand
CGGATCTGATGGGTACGTCCTGTTTCAATCTGAAGATTCACCTTGCTGAATTTTCTTCCTTTTTTTGAAATCACTACTTTTTCCAGTTCATATGAAGTGACAGACGATCTTCCGTCTTCATGAACTGTCATTTTCAAACGGTCAACAGGATGCCGCTTGATGGGAAGTTCGATCCTTTGTTTCTCCTGTGGAGGAGCAGCCAACAACCATGCAGTATAATATTTTTGTACCGTCCTGTCTTTGAATTGATCGGACATCTTCCAAAGAGCGTTGGAATTCAAGGCAACAATCAATACTCCTTCTGTCGATGAATCCAGCCTGTGCACGATTCCAGGGCGGAAATTTTCCGGTGTGGGCTTTAAATGCTCCCAGATATAATAAATGCCGTTCAGAAGAGTTGTTTTGGGATCCCCTTTTCCGGGATGCACTGGAATTCCTGGAGGTTTCACAATAACAGCGATATCCTGGTCTTCATACAGAATTCTTAAAGAAAGATCAACCGGTTCAATTTCATGCAGAATGACTTCAGGTACATGAATTGTATAAATTTCTCCTTCTTCAATTTTGCGGGAACTTTTTACTCCTTTTTCCGGTCCAACGATCAAACCAGATTTAATCCACTTTGAAATCTGTGAACGGCTGTAGCGGTCCGTCAGCTCTTCTGAGATCCATTGATCCAGACGCATACCGGCTTGATCATACAAAACAGTTAATGTAATCATTTCAGAGGTCATAAATAAATTCTTTTTCAATCTGATATTAATATTATAGCCAAAATTACGATATATACCGAAATAAAATATTAAAAAATTGTATCCAGATTATCAGATCAAAATATTTGTAGTTTTAATCATACAATAATAATTTATGATAAAGGATATTTTTTTGGGAGACAGAATATGAATTTTAACTTAATTATCAAAACCGTTTTAATCATGTCATCCATAGCATTTTTTACAGCATGCAGTGGGGGACAAAAATCAGGTTCGTCAAAAGACAATGAAAGATCCATGCTGATGGATCAGGCAAATCAGGCTCTTTCTGATCTTACTTATTCTCCATATGGAAAAGGGTGGAGATATAAAAATGTAGTTGTTCCTCCCGGAGATTTTACAAAATGGTCCGGGCAGTTCAAAGCTCAGATTGTTCAGGCCATTGATCAGGTTGGCGACGGATTTCAATTACAGGTCACAGGACATACCTGCAGCATCGGACCCCGCAATGAAGAACCTGCAAATAATAAAAAAGGCAATGTCTGGTATTCCGAACAACGAGCAAAAGCAGTTTACAATGCTTTAATCAAACAGGGAATTCCTGCTGAAAAAATGGTCTTCAAGGGCGTTGCTGATGACGAACCCATGCCTACAAAAACTCCTCAGGATCAGCTGAACCGCCGCGTAACATTTAAAATTATTGAAGCTGCAGGCGAATAAAACAAATTAAAAGATTCGTTCGCGAATCCAAAAAAAGACGGAATCATTTTCCGTCTTTTTTTTTCCTGTAAGGGAAACGCCATATTTTTAAAATGTCTGGATTAATCAAACCTGTTCAAAAACAGAACCTCTTTCATTATTCTGTTCTTATTTCGCTCAGTTTTGTAATCCTTCTGTACGCTTTTCAGATTTACGGGCCGGACCGCCGATTAATCATATCTTTGATTCTCAATTTTTTTGTTTATATTTCTGCTGTGAAACTTTCAAAGGGAGGATTTTCACCGGAAAGTGTGCTGCAGGATTGCTTCAGTCTAATTGCAATTCAGACAGCATTTCATTCAGCATTATGGTTTTTTCATTCAAAATATGCGGCAGTCAATGCGCTTTTATTCCTGAATGCGCTTCAGTTGATCATCACATTTACTTTTTTTTATATCAAAAATAATTTCAAATGGCATCTGCATTTAATATCCCTTTTACTCCTGAATCTGCTTCCTCCATTTTCTCTTTTTCAGAATCTGAGCCTCGGACATTCATTTTATTTATTCATGATCCTTGCTGTTCTCTATGCCGTTTATCGAGACAGAGGGAAGTTTCAATTTGACTCAGTAACGGTTCTATTTATCTTTTTTGGCATTTCGGGAACGATTTCTGTTTTATTTTCTTTTTCTTTTTCAAATGCCTCGGATCATTTAATTGTCATTTTGATTTTTTTTATGATATTTCTTTTTGCCCAATTCGCATCAGAAACCAGATCGCTTCTCTTTGTCATTTCGCCTTCGGTTATTTTTCTTTTTATGTTTAACTCATATTTTTTTATGGAAAATTATTTCTCAGAAAATACATTGAATTCAGAACTCAATGCAAATTTAACGGCCATGTCTCTGGAGTTTTTATTCTTTCTTCTTTTAATCTTTTTGATACACACGACTAACAAATTTTATAAAATTGCAGTTTTTTTCGCTCTTGTTCTGGTTTTCGCTGAAATTTTTATGACTCATTCCCGGGGTGCAATTGGCGCGGTCAGCATCTCAGTAATCTTTCTCGGATTTCAGCTCATCCTTCAGAAAATGCGCCTGAATCAATTCCTGCGATGGACTCCTCTTTTCTACGGGATCTCTGCTGCTTCCATTTTATTGATTGTATTTTTTTTGTTCGGAGAAGATCCTTCATTTAAAGAACGGATCATCCTGTACAGACAGACCGTTTCCGGCATTTTTGAGAATCCTATTCATTTAATATTCGGAACCGGAGATTACGGTCCTTATATGCTGTTCAGGCATTCTTCAATTTTTAATTCTGATGAAGTTTATACGGCACTTAAAAAAAGTTCTACTCTGGCTGTAACCCACCCTCACAGTGATTTCTTTTCTCTGATGTACGGAAGCGGTATCCTTGGAACTGCAGTCTTTTTTGTGATTTTATTTTCCGTGCTGATCCGTGGATTTAAACATCAAACTCTTTCCTTGCAGAAGCTTGTACTTTCAGCATATATTTTTGCTCTTCTCATTCACGGCCTTGTTGAACCAGCTGCAACGCAGTTCATTACGGGCGCTTCATTCTGGTTTACTCTTGGAATTTTATGGTCAGGAAATTTCAGCAGGCCTGCCGTCATGTTTCAGGCTGCCTGGAAAAAAGGAAAAAGTTTCATGGTTTTCGCTCTTGCGTTTCTCTGCCTCTACCTCATGTCAGAAAAAATCATATTCCAGAATATTTATAAACCTGTAAACGCTCTATGGTCAGGAGTGATCTTTCCCGGCAGGTCCCCTGACTTTCAGAGTTTTGAAATTTTTAAAAAATACGAATCGCAGCAGAATCTGTACTGGAAAATTTTTCCTTTTTCGCCCGGGAGCAGATATCTTTATGCAAAAACGTTAAAAGAATTGATTTCACTGAGCGATCCTGCATTTCTTTCTAGGGATCAAAAAATAAACTATATTCAAAAAGCTTCACAATCCTACTGTATTTCTTTTTCCCTCAACAAAAATCCCTTACACTGCAACGAACTTTCGGAAATTATAGAATCTCAGGGAATCAGCAAAAACGATCCCGTCTGCGGCCTGAGTTTTGAAGATTTTCAAAATGAATGCAAAAAAATAAATCCCTTCAATGCATACTCCGCAGATCTTTAATCCAGAAAGAAGAAAGCATTCCTAATTTCCGACATGCAGGATTTTTAAAAAAATTGCATCAATTGATTCATAATATCATTTAAATGCTTCATGGACTGCTGAAAATCCTGAAGCGACGATGTTTTTGAGAACAGAACTGGCGATCCTATCGTCTCAGAATATTCTCAAGCAGCTTCATGGATTGTTCCGAATCCTGAAGCGGCGAAGTGATTGGCAGAGCGACTTCATCAGGATTCAAAAAATAATCAACGATTTCTTTATACATGTCGATCCATGGATTGTTCATTTCTATTTGAATTTTTTCTTCTTTGAGTTCATAAAAATTTTTATATCGTTCCGAGGGAGAAGTTAAATGAAAAAACTGCCCTTCGTTTCCGGTCCGAACCCGGGTCTTTTCATAATCAATTTCCATAAAAAATTCAAAATATCTTCTTCGGCCTCCTGCTTCAAAATGCACAAGCACATCGTCGTACATCATCTCCGCAAACACTGTATCGTGCATTGCCGGAATCTGCGCATCAATTTTGTGCGCGCCGGAAACATCGGGCAGACCGAAAAACCAGATCAGCAGATCCAGCCAGTGGATTCCGTCCAGAAGAATCGGACTTCCTTCATCTCCCTCCCGGACACGTCCGGTCAGAACCTTCCCAGTGATACTCCGCAACTCTTCTTTCGGCGTATGCTCAATCATTTTTTTTACATTCCTGTAGCCGTTATGATACCTTCGTTCAAAATTTACCCATACGGGAATTCTGTTTTTCTCTGATAGATCGATCAGTTCTTGAATCTGCTCTGCCGTTTCAGCAGCGGGCTTTTCAAGAACCACCGCTTTGACCTTCTGATTCAGCGCATATCTGCAGATTTCATAATGGGAATAAAACGAAGATGAAATAATTAAAAGGTCAATTTCATTATTATAAAAAACTTTCTTATAATCGGTTTCCAGATTCATTCCTTCCTGCCACCAGCTCTGAAACTGATCCAGCCTCTCTCTTTGAAGATCGCAGGCCGCCGTAATTTCAAACTGAAAATGTTTTTGATTCCGGTTCAAATCTTTCAAGGTTCCCGCATGGGTACAGGGATGATAGCGGAAAGGATCTTCTTCCAGCATAAATCCGATCCTTCCTGTTCCTATAATTGCAGTATTGATTTTCATAAATAATTCAGTTTACTTTTCGGCCGGGTTTTATGATCTGTTAAGAGAATATGGAAATTCCCGCGGAGATTTTCGATTCTGCATCCATTATGGAATCTAAAGGTAAAATAAAGCAGCTGGACCCGGTTTTGATCAATAAAATCGCCGCAGGCGAGGTAATTGACGGACCTTACTCCATCGTCAAGGAACTCCTGGAAAATTCCATTGATTCAGGAGCTGATCTCATTAAAATTTACACCCTCGGCGGCGGCATGGACAGCATCATCATCGAGGATAACGGAACCGGCATTTCCTACCAGGATCTTCCATTAAGCATTGCCCGCCATGCAACTTCAAAAATTGAAAATCTGGATGATATAGAAAGCATTACCAGCTTTGGATTCCGCGGAGAAGCTCTGGCTTCTATTGCTTCTATTGCCCACATGGAAATCAAAAGCAGAACGAAAGATGAAAACGGCGGATTTCTGGAATGCCGCGGAGGAAAAATCCTGCGCAGGGAAAAAACAGCATGCAATCCCGGCACCGTAATCAAA
>JAOUOA010000249.1 GCA_029880625.1 Spirochaetia bacterium | reverse complement strand
TGGGTGGAAGACTGGACAGGCAGAGTTCATATTCTGAAATTTGGATCGGTTGATTTTATCGGTTGGAAGCCGCTTACGACTATGATTCCCATTAATATTCCTCAAAAGCAGGATGTATTTCCTCCCACCAAGAACTTGATTTTCAAGCAGTTCAAGCTGAGATCCCGTCATGATACGAATCAGGACACCGTTTATATTTTCTTTGATGAATTCAGAGCCCTTTCAAAGATTTTTGAAGTTCACTTTGACGGAGCGCAGATTGATTTTGACAGAGCAGATTGCGAAAGGAAGAATTACCTTATCAATCTTCTACGCAGAAATGCAAGAAATCCCGATATTTATGCTTCTGCTGCAGACTGCAGTACAGCTCCAGGAGCTGCTGAAGCGGGCGGCGGGGCAGCTCCCGCACCTGCACCTGCAGGTGACGCCGGAGGCGCTCCGTAAAAGGATCTTAAATTTTTTTAAGAAGAGCTGCGAAAAAAGCCGGGTTTTCATCCGGCTTTTTTGTTTTTAAAATGTGTAAAACGTTAAATCCAATTGATTGACGCAAAAAATTATAATTCGTCGGCGTTATGCTTTTCTTATGAATTCTGATTAAACTATCATTTCTTCATTACAAAAAAATGATATTCGCCTCCTTTCGCTTCGGTTTTCAGGAGTTCGTTTCCAGTTTTTCGGGACCAGATGACCATATGATCCACAGATTCAGGAAATGTGGAAATCATATGGACTGTATCTCCGGAATTTATATTTTCCAGAGCTTTTTTCAGTCTTGTAAGAGGTATGGGGCAGTTTTTTCCCCGACAGTCCACAATTTTTTTAATTTGAAAATCATCCATAAGAATGTCTCGAAATTTCTGCAGTTTTATTCGCAGGTAGATTCTTCATCTAAAAAACCTTTTTTGCTGAATCCCAATACGATTCAGCTCTCATATTCAGTATTTTTAGAAATTAAAAATACAATCAGCCAGATTGTCGAACGAAGACTCATGGCAGCAATGCTTTTCAATGCAACATTCCCGCTGGAAAAGAAGATGAACAGAAGAATTCCGAGTACCGTAAGATGGGATGCCGTAACAAACAGGCTGAATGGGATGGCTGTTTTTGAATTCCTGAAAAGAAAATAAATTACAATGAGGGAAACTGCCGCCGCAGCTACATTATACAGGACCAGCCAGGGTAAAATAATTTGATCGGGACGGGAAATCCCGAAAAGAACAGAGCTTCCTTCAATAATGGTGGGAATTGAAATCAGAAGGACCAATACAGCAGCTGAAAATTTTTTTTTGTTTCGTGTCATGCATATACTCCTTCAAAGAAATACCGTTTTGAACTGAGTTCTTATCTGAAAGGTTTCTTAGGAGCAGATTATTAGTTGCCAAATAATTAGGCTACTAATAATCTGAAAGAATGGAGAAAAAATTTTTATTTCCCCGGGATTCTATCCGGAAAGAGCTTATAAAAAAAATGTCCGGGATGGCGGAAGAGCAGGATACAGAAGAAATCCTTCATACAGCAATATCTGTTCTTGAACTTTCTCAGAAAGTTCAAGACAGCATTTCACAGCATTTTGCACGTTATGGGCTTACGCAGTCAAGATTTCTGATTCTTGCAGCAATGATGCTTCATCCGGATGAAACATGGACACCTGCAGGACTTGCCTCTCTTCTGGGCGTGAAAGCGCCGACAGTATCTGGAATTCTGAACGGTCTTCTCAACGCCGGTTTTGTTACAGGCGAGCGTTCAGAAGAAGACCGGCGTGTCGTAATGCTCAAACTGACTCAGAAAGGTCGTCAGAAAATCTCCAAAATTCTTCCGGATCATTTCCGGCGTCTTTCATCTGCATTTTCAAACCTTTCCCAAAACCGAAAATCTCTGGATACAGTAATCGGGCATATCAGCAGGTCGCTTGAGGATCTGAAAAAGGACTGAAGCAATGAAAACCCTGGTAAGGTATTTTATTCATAACAGTCTTATTGTCAAAATTACGATCCTTCTGATTACAGGTGGAGGTATTCTTGCCGCGTTTCAGTCGAGAAAGGAAAGTTTTCCGGAAATATCATTGAACAGAATTATGATCCGCACCATTTATCCCGGAGCTTCATCCAGAGATGTTGAAATGAATGTAACAGTTCCGCTTGAAAGAGAGCTGGAGCAGGTGGAGGGCATAGAGGAGATCAGGTCTGTATCGGAAGAGAGCGTATCGCTGATTGAAATTGATGCGGAAGAAGATGCCACAGACGAAGAGTTTAGAAGGCTTTATTCCGATATTGAAAATGCGGTTCTGGCTGCAGAAGATCTTCCATCAGAAATCAGGGGCAGACCGCAGATAACTGATTTTACATCTGCAGACATGCCTGTAATGGAAATCGCCTTTACCGGCGAATATTCTATATTAAAGCCGTATTTGACTTCGTTGGAAAACAGGCTCCTCAGGACAGATGGAATTTCCGGAATCGATCTTGCGGGAGTTCCCGATCAGGAAGTTCATATTCTTGTGGATTCACAAAAAGCAAAAAAAAGATCTGTAGATCTTCGAATGATCGCCGCCGCTGTTCGGAAAAGAAATCTTGAAGGTTCGGGCGGAACCGTGGAATCGTTCATAGGCGAAAAAAAAATCGTTATTCTGAATAAGTTTGAAGATTACAGAGACGTCCTGGAAACAAATATTTTAATGAATGCAGAAGGGTACGGCGTGCGCCTGAAAGATGTGGCCGATGTAAAGATGGCGCCCGAGGACAAAAAACTTATAGTCCGGAATAACGGAAAACACGGCGCCTCAATGTCACTTCGCAAAAAAGGACGCGCCGATCTTATCGAGACAATTTCTGAGGTTCGGCGAATCCTTGATTCAGAAAAAATTCCGGATGGTGTCAGACTGCAGATCCTTTCCGACCAGTCCCGTTTGACAGCGAACAGAATCAATCTTTTGCTGGGAAATGCTGCAATGGGATTTGTCCTCGTCCTTGCTGTTCTTCTGTATATCTTTGACGTCAGAACTGCAGGATGGACTGCATTCGGAATTCCTTTCACTCTTCTTGGGATGCTGCTTTTCCTCAGGGCTGCAGGCATGTCCTTGAATCTTATTTCACTTGCCGGGTTTGTGATTTTAATCGGAATGATTGTAGACGATGCAGTCGTCATTGCTGAAGAAATAAATTCGAATCGGGAGCAGGGTATGGATTCCGCGGCGGCGGCGGAAAAAGCAGTTTCGCGACTGTGGAAGCCGGTTTTCGCATCAAGCGCAACTACAATTGCTGCATTTACGCCTCTTTTTTCTCTGGGCGGTTTTCCGGGGAAATTTATCTGGGCCATTCCTCTTATGATTATTGTCGGTCTTGCTGTTTCCCTTGCAGAAAGCTTCTTTTTTCTTCCCGTTCATCTTGCAGAGTCAAAGACTGGCATACCGGTACGCCATTCCTTTATTGTAAAAATTGAAGATGTATACAGAAAGATTCTGAAATACTCTTTGAATCATCGTTATAAAGTTTTACTCATCCTTTTTGCCTTAACCGGGATATCGCTTATCCTTCTTCGTATGGGCATCAAAAAAGATCCCTTTCCACAGGATGCAAGCGAAGAGTTCAGTATTGTCTTGAAATATGAAGCGGGGATTACTGCTGCAGAAAATGAAAGACGTACGATTGAAGTTGAAAATATAATTGCCGGTCTTCCGGGTGAAGAATTATCCGGTTTCAGTACGCGTATCGGCACTCTGAGCGAATTTACAGGAACGGATCGAGGCGTCCAGAATAATCTTGCAGTTCTTTTTGTCTATCTTACGCCGTATGAAAAAAGAGACAGGAAAGCTTCTGAGATAATTGAAAGCGTACAGAAAAAACTTCAGGAATTGAGGCGTAAAATTCATGTTTCCTATTCAGTAAATATGAAACGCATCGGACCGCCGATGGGAAAAGCGGTAGATGTACGAATCATATCCAACGATGAAGCAATCAGGCAGAAAAAATCCATGGAAGTGATTTCTTATCTGGAACAGATCCCCGGAGTTCAGGAAATTGAAATCGATAGACTGGAAGGTCTTGAGGAACTGAAGCTGGTTATGAATCAGAAAATGCTTTCTTCCGCTGGACTTACCGTTGAGGATCTTGTAACAACACTTCGTATTGCTTACGATGGACTGATCGTGACAGGAATGAGCAATCTTGAAAAGGACATTGATTTTCGTCTTCGCCTGAAAAATAGAAAAGAAAAAGATGAAGCATTTATTGAAAATCTTTTTATTCTGAATCCGAGAGGGTACCCTGTCCGATTGAGTTCTTTTGTACAGCTTGAATCATCAAAATCCGAAGCGTCCATCCGTCATATCAACGGCCAAAGGAGCACAGCTGTCTATGCAAATGTTTCAACAGAAACGATTTCTCCTGTTGAAGTGATGGAAAAGGTTCAAAAGAAATTCTCCGGGGAGCATGGATATGAAATTTCTTTTGCAGGTCAGCCCGTAGAAACCAATAAAATATTTTCAGGTCTCCAGCTATCAGCCGCAATAGCTGTTTTTTTTATTTATCTGATTATGACCCTGATGTTTTCATCGTTTCGGGGACCTTTTTTGATTCTCCTTTCTCTGCCGTTTCTTGTGATCGGTCTGTCTTTTGTGCTGGTTACTCATCAGATCCCAGCTTCAATGATGGCGGGGATTGCAATGGTTGGGCTTATGGGCGTTGTTGTGAATACAGGTATTGTTATGGTGCATACAGTCCAATCCTTTTCCGTTTTCAGCCTGGAAAATTTAATTGAAGGAGCCGTTTCACGTCTTCGCCCGATTTTTCTAACAACGATGACAACAGTGCTGGGTGTTTTGCCGACCGGCTACGGAATCGGCGGATATGATCCTTTCCTTTCCCATATGTCGCTTGTGCTTGCATGGGGGCTGCTTTTCAGCACCGGCATCACTCTGATTGTGATCCCAGTTTTCTTTATGATAGGCGAAGATATAAAAACAATAAATAAAAGAAAAATTCTGACTTATGTTTCCTTTTAAGTCCATCTGCGGAACGGTAATGTTTTTCTGTGCTGTGTTTTAAATTTAACTAAATGATGGAATGTATTCTCACATAAATGACGGCGCTTTAACCTGAGGCAGGATCTGAACTCAGCATCAAAAATCATTTTTTAATTTTTTAGTAATAAAGTATTCCAGAAGGCTCGGGGCAAGCGTCCGGAGCCAGTAAACAGCCCTACCGTTAAAGTCCGTAAATGCAATCCTTTTTTCTTTTTCAATGCATTGCATGAGTTT
>JAOUOA010000246.1 GCA_029880625.1 Spirochaetia bacterium | reverse complement strand
CCACCATCTGGGTCTGGATTATACGTTCTCCACCTATGCTTCAGAAGGCGGGAACTTCGGACTTTTCACATCTCATGAGATGATGAAAAAACTGAACGGTAAGCTATTCGCAGAAGCGCAGAGACTCGGCGTAAAATGGATGCTGGGAGGCGAATGCGGACATATGTGGCGCGTAATCCACCAGTACATGAATACCATGACAGGCCCGGCAGATTTTCTTGAACAGCCTGTAAATCCGGCTACAGGAACTGTATTTAAAAATGCAAGTTCAACAAAGTTTGTCCATATTGCAGAATTCACTGCAGATCTTATCAAACACAATAAGCTTAAAATTGACAAAAGCAGAAACGATCACAGGAGGGTGACCTTCCATGATTCCTGCAATACGGCAAGAGGAATGGGACTCATCGAAGAACCGCGTTACGTTCTGAACAATGTTCTGAATCACTACTATGAAATGCCCGAGGAAACCACAAAAGAAGCTACCTTCTGCTGCGGATCCGGATCTGGACTCAATACAAACGAATATATGGAAGTCCGTATGCGTGGTGGTTTCCCGAGAGCCAATGCTGTAAGGCATGTTCAGGATAAGCATGATGTAAATATGCTTTCTGCTGTCTGCGCCATTGACCGTGCGGCCTTCCCTCCTCTCATGAACTACTGGTGTCCCGGCGTGGATGTAAGCGGCGTTCATGAACTTGTCGGGAACGCATTGATTATGGACGGAGAACAGAAGCGAACCGTAGACCTGAGAGGCGAACCTCTCGAAGGAGTGGAGGAATAAAATGAATTCAATGATTAAAGTCATTCCCGCTCTTGCAGTTTTTCTTGCAATTGTGACCATACCGGTATGGATCAACATCGGAGCGGAAGAAATGGAAAAGCCCGAACTTCCCGAAGGGATGAGCGAATGCATCGAATCACGCGAATACATGAGAGCAAATCACATGAAAATGCTCGATCAATGGCGTGATGAATCCGTTCGCGGTTCCGATCACATGTATACAAACAGCAAAGGCCAGAAGTTTGAAAAAAGTCTGGTGAAGACCTGTATGAACTGCCATTCCAGCCAGGAGAAATTCTGCGAACGCTGCCATGAGTCGGTTGGCGTGAATAATTACTGCTGGGACTGTCACTTCACTCCTGAACAAATGGAGGCTAACTGATGAAATTTAAAAGAGGACAATTTATAAAGCTGTCTGCTTTAACCGCTGCTTTTGCTATCGGCGGGAAGAAAGCCATCAGCCTGATTGCAGGAAATGAGCTTTTAGCAGATAACCATAAAACAAAGGCCGATCCCAACAAAAGATGGGGGATGGCCGTTGAAATGGGAAAATGCAAAGAAGGATGCGAAAAATGCATAGATGCCTGCCATACCATTCACAACGTTCCCGATCACGGCAATCCCAAAGATGAAATCAAATGGATCTGGAAAGAAAAGAAATCTAAAATTTTCGGAGAGCAGGTTCACCCCTATGCCGAAAAAAATGCCGACAAGCCTTTTCTTTACATGTGCCTCCACTGCGACGAACCGCCCTGCACGCGCGTATGTCCTGTAAATGCAACCTTCCCCCGCGAAGACGGCATTGTCATGATGGACTTTCACCGCTGCATCGGCTGCCGCTTCTGTATGGCTGCCTGTCCTTACGGTGTGAGAAATTTCAACTTCAAGGACCCGCGTCCAAATATTGAAAATCCGAACTATTCCTATCCTTCTCGTTCCATGGGAGTTGTTGAAAAATGCAATTTCTGCAACGAAAGAGTGGACGAAGGCAAGGTTCCCGCATGTGTGGAAGTCTGCCCTGAAAAGGTATTAACTTTTGGCGATCTGAATGATGAGAACTCTGAAATCCGACAGATACTCAGAACAAGAGAAACCATTCAACCTAAAACGGAACTCGGAACCAAGCCTTCCGTATTCTATGTAGTGTGAGGAAACAATGATAGAAAGAGCGTTAAGAGGAAATAAGCTATACTGGGGCTGGGTCGGATTACTGCTTGCAGCAATCGGCGTCGGTATCATTAACTACATGGAACAGCTGAAAACGGGTCTTACCATTACCGGTATGAGCCGCGATATCACCTGGGGTTTTTACATTGCTCAGCTTACATTTTTTGTGGGTGTTGCAGCATCGGCAGTAATGATGGTCATTCCCTATTATCTGCACGATTATAAAAAATTCGGGAAGACCATTATCTTCGGTGAATTTCTTGCCGTTGCATCGGTAACGATGTGTCTTCTATTTGTTGTAGCGGACATGGGGCAGCCGCAAAGAGCCCTGTTTGTTATGTTCTATCCAAGACCCAATTCCATACTGTTCTGGGATTTTGTTGTTCTGAACGGGTATTTATTCTTAAATATTATAATTGGATGGGTTACCCTTGAAGCGGAAAAAAATCAGGTTGCGCCTCCAAAATGGGTGAAGCCTCTGATTTATCTCTCCATTCCCTGGGCCGTCAGTATACATACGGTAACTGCATTTCTTATCGCAGGTCTTCCCGGAAGACATCTCTGGCTGACCGCCATTATGGCACCGCGATTTCTTGCATCTGCTTTTGCTGCCGGACCGGCTCTGTTAATCATTCTTCTAATGATTGTGAAGAAATTTTCAAAATTCGATCCGGGCAAAGAACCCATCCAGACCCTTGGAAAAATTGTAACCTATGCCATGATAACAAACCTGTTTTTTTACGGGCTTGAATTTTTCACTGCATTCTACAGCAATATTCCAGGACACATGCATTCGCTTGAGTATTTATTCTGGGGACTGCACGGCGATAACGGTGAGGTCTATAACAAGCTGGTTCCTGCAATGTGGACATCCATGACCCTGGGAATCCTTGGGATTGCACTTATCATCAAGCCCTCCATGCGCCAGAAAGAAACCGTTCTTCTGATTGGCGCGGTAATGATTTTTGCTGCAACATGGATCGACAAAGGACTGGGACTGATCATCGGCGGTTTTATCCCGAATCCAATCGGATACGTAACAGAATATACAATTACGACTCCAGAACTTCTGATTTCAATCGGGATCTGGTCGATTGGTATTTTAATTGTAACTCTCGGTTTTAAGATGGCGGCTTCCATTAAAAAAGAAGTCGGCTGATCCCTACAGAGCAGCCCTGTACTCAAAAAGGCCGGTTTTATTATAACCGGCCTTTTTTATGTACATATTCATAATACAGATATAAATTCTGCCTTCAGAATACCCATTTGTTAAGTTCAATATTTTTTGATTTTAATAATACAAAACAACGAATCTGCATACAATTGCAGAATTTGTTGAAGAAAGCTAGGTTCTGGAAATTCTCAAAAAAGAAGATATCACATATGCTCAGGGACACATTATAACCGAGGCTGTTCCTTTTTCTTCGCAAGTATTGAAAAAACACTTCCCAAAAGAGACTCTTACTGAAGAAAATTCAAAAAAGAAAATATATGAGTAAATTATTTTACAGCATTACACCCGAACGGGTTCTTCAGTCTCTTGAAGAATTTGATTTTCATCCAACAGGACACTACCTTGCATTGAACAGTTTTGAAAACCGTGTCTATGATATAAAACTTGAAGACGGCGAGCATCTGATCATTAAATTTTACAGACCCGGCAGATGGTCAAAAAACCAGATTCAGGAAGAGCACGATTTTCTGCTGGAATTAAAAGCAAACGACATTCCTGTCTGCGCTCCGATGGTTTTAAATGACGGTCAAACCATTCATTCCGCAGAAGAAGTGTATTTTGCAATATGGCCCAGAACCGGAGGAAGATCTGCTGATGAATTCAGCGATGAACAGGTTCAAATCCTCGGACGCCTTGTCGCACGGATTCATAATGTCGGAGATTCAAAAATATCATCAGAACGAATTTGTCTTGATTCAGACTCTTACGGAAGACTTCCTCTGAAATTTCTTCTGGACAATCAGATCATTCCAGAAACTGCAAGAAACCGATACCAGACAGCTGTATATAATATTTCAGAAATATACGAAACCCTGGCAAAAGAGATTCCCGCCCATCGAATTCATGGAGACTGCCATACAGGCAACCTGCTTTACGGAGATCAAGGGTGGTTTTTTCTGGATTTTGACGATTTCCTAACAGGTCCTCCTGTACAGGATATCTGGATGTTTTTTTCATCAAGAGACGAAAACGGCATCCGACAGAGAAATTTATTTCTGGATGCATACAGGCATTTCAGAGACTTTCATCCGTCCTGGCTTTCCCTGATAGAACCACTTCGCGCACTGCGCTACATTCACTATGCAGCCTGGATCGCACGACGCTGGGACGATCCAATCTTTCCCGTTTCTTTCCCTCAATTCGGAACAGAAAGCTACTGGGAAGAATGTGTAACCGATCTTGAAGATCAGCTTAAAACGATTTACAGAAGTCTGGATAAAAATCAGGGTTCAGTTTTTTCTGTGCCTTCAGAATATGAAGAAGAGGCCCCTCTTACAAATGAAGATTATTTCTGGGATCTGAAAGAAGACTCATAAAATCCCGTCAGTGATTCATTTCCATTAAGACAGCCTGCAAAACTTCATATCCTCATGTTGTTCGCTTAATTGACTTTGCAGCCGATGTAATATTTTCGCAATGAAAGAACATTCCGAAAATCTCAGAGTTCCTGAAAACTATTAATAATTTCTTCGAGGATCGGTTTATTTGTCTCGAATTTTGACTTCAGCGACCAGCCGACAATTTGGTGAAAGTTTTTTTCCGTTTCAGTTACAGCATGAATATAATTGATATTTATATTATCAATAACGCCTTCCAGATCTCTTTTGATAGCATCATGATTTCCGATTCTAAAAACTTCCGGTTTCTCCTGACGGCGCTTAGACAGACCTTCATAAAGAGGCTCAAATGTAATACGTGAATATTCTTCCAGATTCATTTTGTCAAAATCGTCTTTGCTTTCGCTTATAACAATCAAATAGCCTTCTTCGAAGACATTCCCAATCTGGAGATTGGCCTCATCATTCAAATCGGTCATTTCAACCCAGTTCCCTGGAGCAGAAACCTTCACCAATCCCATGCTTCCCTTCACCTCTTTTTTCTGAGAAGCGAGAAAATCCATTCCTGCTTCTAATATTTTATCACAGGAAAGAACTGAAATAGCAATCAAAGAAAAAAGCATTGCCAGTAAGATTCTTATAAAACGGAGTTTTAAAAGTCTTAAATTTATTTGTTTTTTCATATCCATCACCTTTTAATAACTATATTAAATTGAAATTCATGTGCTTTTTATCTAAAAAAAAAATAAAAATCGATATATTCTGGGAT
>JAOUOA010000245.1 GCA_029880625.1 Spirochaetia bacterium | reverse complement strand
GCACGAATGCAGATTGTTGATCCAAAGGAATATATATAAATCAAAAGAAATTTATCGTTTAACTTCTTCCGAGCAGTTTCATTGCCAATGCAAGCGTTTTAATTTTAAGTTTCCCCGGGAAAAAATTTAATAATGCAACAGTTAATTTATTCTGAAATCCAGGAATACAAAGATGTTTTTTTCCCAGGCTTTTTAATGCGCAGGAAACAACACTTTCTGCCGGCATTGCATTGACAGCTTTCATTTCGCTGACAGATGCAAACTCAGATTCTGTTGTCCCCGGTGCAAGAACCAAAACATCAATGTTCCATGATTTTAATTCGTACCAGAGAGCTTCACCTAGAAGTAAATTATAGGATTTCGTAGCGGCATAATTGGACATAAAGGGAGTCGGCATATGACCGAGAATAGAAGAAACAAAGATCATACCGCCGTGATTTTTCTTCATCATTTTGGAACCAAATTCATGGGCAAGTACAGTTGGAGCAAGGCAGTTTACATGAATCATATCCCGTTCCTTTTTCTGATCATTTCCCAGAAAGGGACCGGTGATGCCATAGCCGGCATTGTTCACAAGAAGACCGATATGAATATCTTCGCACTCTTTTAATATAGACCGGAGAAAGTTTTCCAGAGACAGATCTGAAACGGCAATCCTGACTTCAATGGAAAATCTGTTTTTCAGATCTGAAGAGATTTCAATAAGACGTTCCTTACGTCTTGCCGTCAGAACAAGATTCAGTCCTTTTTCTGCAAGTTGATAGGCGAATTCTTTTCCGATACCGGATGAAGCCCCAGTGATTAAAGCCCAGGGTCCGTATGATTCAATAAAACTCATGAGTTTTTCTTGAGATTCTCTATTGCATCATCGATCATCTGGTTTACTTCTCCGGGCGGAGCCTGACCTCTTGTTTCTTTCATTACCTGACCTACAAGAAATCCTTTTACTCTGTCGTTGCCGTCGAGAATTTTCTGAACCTGGTCTTTATTATTATCAATTACGCTCTTTACAACATCTTTCAGCTGACCGGCGTCGACCGGTTTGTAGCCGTATTTTTCAATGACTTCGTCAGTATCCAGATCTTCGGTGTAAATATGTTCAAAGATCTGTTTGGCAAGTTTGCCTGTGATTTTTCCTTCATTTAAAAGAAGAATCATTTTTCCCAGGCGTTCTGCAGTGCACTTAAAACTTTCAATGGGTTCATCAAGTTTATTAACGATTCCAAGAACTTCATCTTTTACCCAGTTCGAAGATTTTTTGGCATCTTTTGAAATCTCAAGAACTTTTTCAAAATACTGAGCTGTGTCGCGGTCTTTTGTCAATACATCTGCATCGTATTCAGGGAGCTGAAATTCGTCCATATAGCGTTTCTTTTTTTGATCGGGCAGTTCTGGTAGAGATTTTCGGATTGTCTCCACAAAACTTTTTTCAATTTGGAAATGTGACAGATCAGGATCCGGAAAGTAACGGTAATCTTCTGCATCTTCCTTGGTCCGCATCAGACGGGTTTCTTTTTTATCCGCATCCCAAAGAACGGTGGACTGGATGATGCTTCCACCGGATTCCAGTTCTTCAATCTGACGCTGGATTTCATAATCAATTGCAGAACGGACTGCTTTAAAAGAATTTAAGTTTTTAATTTCAACCCGGGTTCCAAATGGTGCATCCGGACCTTTTCTTACCGAAACATTTGCATCACAGCGCAAACTTCCTTCTTCCATATTACCGTCTGTAATATTAATATATCTCAAAATATTACGGAGTGTTTGAAGATAAAGCGATGCTTCTTCAGAAGAACGTATATCCGGTTCGGAAACAATTTCCAGAAGCGGAACGCCGGCTCTGTTCAGGTCGACAAAGGACCTGCTTTTTCCGTCAGTCTGACTGTGAAGAAGTTTTCCTGCATCCTCTTCCATGTGGATTCGTGTAAGCTTAATGACGGTATCTTCAGAGTCCCCTTTTTTCTTAAAAACCACCTTACCGTTCAAGGCATAGGGTTCATCATACTGAGAAATTTGGTAACCTTTCGGTAAATCAGGATAAAAATAATGCTTTCTGTCAAATTTAGTATGTTCTGCAATGTCACAACCCAGGGCAAGACCAGCCTGAATCGCCATGGTCAGAACTTCTTCATTTAAAACAGGTAAGACACCAGGCAGTCCCAGAGTAACAGGGCCAACACTGGAATTGGAAGGAGCTCCATACAGGTAAGGATCACTTGCAAAAATTTTTGTTTTTGTTTTTAACTGGCAGTGGACTTCCAGTCCAATTACGGCTTCATAAGAGTTCACAGACTGAATTTCACTTGAGCCCTCAGGCAATCAAGTAAAATTGTACATTAAATGAAATTCAAACTTCAGCAGAAAAGTTTTGATAGCAAAAAGGCGAAGAAGGTCTATGAATATATGAAAAAGTTAGGATTCTTTTTACCATTCAGAAAAACATTTCAAGGATCGACAGGAATCATATTGTTTTTTATATTCTGGGTTACCTTGATGGGAAATTGCAGCCGTTTAACTGAAGCTCCACTTCCGTCCGGAATTCCAGAAGGTGCAAAATATTTATCAAAAGGTCTCTGGTACTATTATGGGCCGAATGGAGAATTGACCTTACATTACAAAAATGGGGCTCTTCTTGGAAAAGGTAAAATTCAGAATGAATTAAAAACAGGGATCTGGGAAACGTATATTGCTGATACCGGATCAACGGCCTCACTTGGAAGTTATCAAAATGGCTGGAGAGATGGAATCTGGAAATACTATGATTCTGAAGGGCGATTATATCTATTAATCACCTATGCTCCTGAACCCAAACGTAATTTTTTCATAACGAAAGATTATGGAAATGAAAACGGCCTTTATGAAAGATACTATCCTGACGGTTCATTGGAAGAAAGAGGATCTTTTTACAGCGGATATTTTAACGGTAAAATTACCAGGTATCATCCAAACGGAAATATTGCTGTTCAAGGAAATTATTTATTGGATTTGATGGACGGTAAATGGATTTATTATTTCCCGGACGGGAAGATTGAACGAGAAGAAAATTATTCTAAAGGGAAAAAGAACGGAATTTTTAGAAATTTTCATCCCGACGGAACTTTATACCATGAAACGACATTCAAAAACAATATTGAAATCGGAACGAAAGTCATACAGAGAAACGACAGAAAGATCTTTATCAAAAAACAAAATTAAAAAAACTCGCATTTTATTACAAAATGAAAATCAAAAATTATTATTATCTTTCAGCATACCTTTGCCAGGCATATTTCAAATCACCACAGCTTTAATTTTATCGCTTCTGATTATTTCATTTTCATTGATTCATGATTTTGACACATCTTATGAAAATCGAGAATCAGAGAGTGCAACAATTCGGCCCGATCAGGATCATCCGCTGGAAAATCTGATCCGCAATTCAGAAATTTTTCTTCTGAAACAATCCATTATCAATGAAAAACTGAGACGGTTTAAACATTCTGAAGTAGAATCATTCAATGAAACAGCGAAGCGTCTTGCTGAAGAGTCTTCGTTAACTCCATATGAACTGATCAAGCATAGGTATATCCTTTACCATCAGTTCACCCTCAATTCACAGGATTATTCTGTATTTTATGAGGATGTCATGGAAAAAATCCCGCATGGCTGGCCTCTTAAAAAAGATACTCTACGGATTAATTCAGATTATGGATGGAGAAAAAAACCATTTTTTTTTCAAAAAGAAAAGCAGTTTCATAAAGGTCTGGATTTAAAAGCAGAAATAGGTGAAAAAGTTTTTTCAGCAGCTGAAGGAATTGTTAAAACAGCAAGTTTGGACGCTGGAGGTTATGGAAAATTAATTATCATTGAACACCCTTCGGGCTTCAGAACCTATTATGCACATTTAAATAAAATCTATGTAAAAAAAAATCAAATCCTTAAAACAGGATCTCTCATAGGATTATCGGGCAATAGCGGATATTCAACAGGTCCTCATCTTCATTATGAAATACGCAATCAAAACAGTCACATTAATCCTGCTGACTTTCTTGCTTTTTAATTTCCAACACTTCAATAACCTTTTCCATAACATCATCGGATGAAAGAGATTTCATACAGCGAAAATGTCCCAGAGGGCAGGTTTTGGCGCCATGTGTACCGCAGGGTCTGCATTCAAGATCAGTCAATTCAGCCAGAGTAGAAGCGGGCGAAATCGGAGCATAACCAAGAGACCTTACTGTGGGTCCGAATATTGCGACAAGAGGAATTTCAGCAGCAGAGCCTATATGCACAGGAGCTGAATCATTAGAGACAAGAAGCCTGCTTCTTTTCATTAAAGAATAAAGAGCAGGGAGACTGGTTTTGCCGCAGATATCAACTATTTTTTCCTGAGTTTTTTCTGGAAGCAGGAGGTTCACAAAATTCATTACATCCTTGCTTACAGAAATATCATTTTTCGAACCAATAAGAAAAATCGTGCAGTTATATTTATTTATGATTTTTTCTGCCAGTTCAGCAAAGCCCCAGGGTGTCCATCTTTTGGTAGGCCAGATGCTGGAAGGAGCCATGAGAACAGGAAGTTTTGCCTGATGAAGCGACAGAATGGTATTAGCTTCTTCAAATGAATTTTCTGTTTCAAATAGTTGAAGCCTGGTAGATAAATTTTCAGCGCCTGCAATCAGTGTTTCATCAAGGAATTTTAGTAAACGAAGAATTTCCGGCATTCCGGGAGGTCTTTTAAGAAGTTTGTCATAGGCAAATCTGGCAAAACCTGCAGTTTCATATCCGTAACGAAGCTGAGCTCCGGAAAATATGCACAAAATTCCTGTTCTGTGAGACTGGTGAGGGGATAGAATAATATTAAATTTTCGTTTACGAATTTGACGAATCATTCTCAGCATACCAAAAGGGCCTTTATGTACCCCTCCTTTGTCGAGTAAAATTAATTCATCAATATGCGGGTTGTTCTGTAGCAGACTTTTTGCTTCAGGTTTAACCATAACAGATAATTTTACATGGGGCAGGGACCCTTTCAATGCAGCAATCATCGGCGTGGTTAATATGACATCTCCAATAAAAGCTGTCTGGATTAAGAGAATTCTTTCCAGTGCTATTTCTTCCATAAAAAACAGTTTCTTTAAAAATTTATCAAAACAATTACCAGCAAATTCTACGGCCTCTCTTACGGATACCAGTATTTGGCGTAATATGGAATTCTTTTACAGGGGTAGAAGATTCGGTCCAACGATGATGGACCGCTATATTTTTACAGAAATTCTGGTTCCTTTTATTGTCGCATTGTTTTTTTTACT
>JAOUOA010000244.1 GCA_029880625.1 Spirochaetia bacterium | reverse complement strand
TTTTCGCGAATCAGCCGTTTTTTGCACGAAGCGGCGCCACTTCTTTATTAGCCGCTGATGATTTAAGAAGCTCATCCGGGATGGCTTCTTTGAGAGACTTGGTGATATCAAGAAATTTACCCCTGATATTATTGGCCTGGGTTGCAACCGTAATAATCGCCTCCTCATCGTCTGGACGTCCTGGATCAAATAAAGAGGCAATCCTGTCCAGAATCAGAAGTATATTCTGATTCACCTCATTGGTTTGATCTTTCGACTCATCCAGATGCTTTCCCAGATGATTCATATTTTCCGCTGAAACAGGATAAACTTCATACCCTTCGTAAGGAACTTCATAGGTAACCTTCAAAAGCCCCAGGTAAAGCAGTAATGCCTTTGAAGAAATATTCTTCGGTGTGGAACGCGCAAGAGAACGAAAACATTCCCGCAGAATATAATAATTCGGCTGAACCTTTTCAAAAAAAGTTGACGGATCATTTTTCCCTACAAGTGCGTCCACAACCCAGTGATTCGGCATATCAATCATTTTGAGAAAAATCGGATAATTATCCGGATTTACGCCTATTTTATTCATATAGGCAGCATAAGCGCATGCTGCGCTTACGCTTTCTGCATTATCGCATGAAAATATTTTTTTTAGAAATGACAGCTCCAGACTATCCAGGTCGTCCTTCTGCCATCCCTCTACTTCCCATCGTTTCATAATTTATGCTCCTGCAAGACAGTATTTGTCATACATATGGTTTAATACAGATATTCTCCGTATTAAACTGTTTTGCCTCGTCCGTTATTTTTACCGTTTACGGATTCTTTTTTTCCTTCTGCTGCTTTTGTCAGCGGAACATACTTTCTGGGAGAAATTTCCTTATCCAGATTTTCTTCTGTTCTTAAGAGGACATCCGGAATCACATCAACAAGACGTTTTGTTGAATCATAAAAATTGTTCCTGATATTATGAGCATGAACTGCAAGGTCTTCCATAGACTCATCAACATTCTGGCCTTCCAGTTCGCTAATTTTATCAAGGATGTCCAGTATGCTTCGATTCAGAAGATCATCCTGACCTTTCTTTTCGATTAAATGTTTGCCAAGTCCGTTGATGTCAGCAATGGAAGGAGGATAAATCTTATATCCATCAAGGGGATTTGAATAGGCAGCCTGAAAAACCCCCAGTATAATTCCGAGAGTCTTTGAGTAAATTTCTTCCGGCTGATACTTTCCCAGAAAGGTAAAACATGTCGCAACAACAAAATAATTGGGCTGAATGGAACTCATAAACAAAAACGGATCGCGGTCCCCCAGAAGAGCATCAATCACATAGTGATTCCGGATGCTCAGCATTTTAAGAAAAATCGGGTAGTTACTGTTTGTAATTCCAATACTGTTCAGATAGGCTCCGTATGTAATGGCAGACTCAACCGCCTCTACTGAACGAGTACGCATCAGTCCTTTTAACAATTCATATTCAATCGCTGCAATATCTTCATTTGTCCATCGCAGTTTCTTTTCAAATAATTCTTTCATTATAGTTCTCCTGTTTTTACAATTTCAATCTACAAATACTTTTCGTGGAGGTATTTCCTTCGCAATATAATCCGATTTTACAAGAAGCACCTGCGGAATGATATCTTCCATTTTTTTGCGCTTGTCAAAAAAATAAGTTCGTATACTGTTAGACTGGCGTGCCATCTGCTCTACATCAGGATCATCTGAAGTTCCTGCAAGCGATCCCATCCAGTCCAGAATATTCAGGATGACCCTGTTATTCGGGTCATCCTGTCCCAGTTCTTTATTCAGATGCTTTCCGAGATTATCAATATCACTGATGCTCACATTATAGATTTTATTTCCGTCTTTCGGGGAACAGTATGCTGCCTGAAGAATTCCAAGGACAATCGCAAGCGTCTTGGGATAGATGCCTCCTGGATGCCAGTTCGTCAGCAGTTTGAAAGATGTCAGCATGACATATGTATTGGGATGGATTGAACTCAAAAGAAGAAAAGGGTCCTTATTGCCCAATAGAGTATCAATCACCCAGTGGTTTTCCACCTCAAGAAGTTTTAGAAACAGAGGATAATTATCATTGGTCAGACCAACCTTTCGCAGATAGTAGGCGTAACTGATCGATCCTTCTACAGCTTCAACTGTCCGGCAGCCGATCATTCGTTCAATGATGTTAATTTCAACATCCATGATCGTTTCCTTGCTCCATGTTTCTTCAATAATTCGTTCTTTTAATGCTTCCATTTTAATCTCCTGTTGTAATCAAAGCATGGATATCAAAAATTCAACTTTGCAGAATCATTGATTGCTTTTTAATCAATGACTGAAACTAAATCACTTCCACTACACAAATTTTGATTATTAAGGAATTTAACCATCAGGGTTCATTTTTTCAACAGTGCTGGAGAACGAAAATCATTCAGATCCTGGATAAAAATTTTGAGTTTTTCAGAATTTTTTTAAAGAATATGATAATATTTTTCAACATCATGAAGTCCTATCACAAGCCTAATATAAATATCTTTTCATACAATTTTCATAATAGCTATCACTGCAGAGCGGTCAAGAATACATCATGCGAATCACCGCAGAAATAATTCCATGATTCAGTTAGCCCTGCAGAAGTTAATAAATACATACGAAATTCTTCAGTCAGGAAAATCATGATCGCATGATTTAAGAGCACGAATCCTGCAAAACAATAGAAAAATACAGTGCCGGGTGGTAATTAATTCAAAAATGCATCGCAAAATAGATAATCACATAAAGGATTATTAAAAAATAAATCAGAACGTTAAAATACATACCTGCTCGTAATCTTTTTCCTTCTTCCCTAAAGGAACAGCAGAAAAGAGGAAGAAAAAATACCACGGCTGTTTCCGGATGAACAATATGGTAGCCAAAAAGGAATGAAACCAGTATAATCCCAGGGATCATGAAAATTTCAAATGATTTAAGCAAATCACCCCCTGCTTCGCCGGTTCTAATCTTCTCCAAATAAAGATACAGAAAATACCCGTAAAGAGCCAGCATCAAAAGAACAATCAGAGTTCCGACAATTCCTGTATCAGACAGAGCGCCTATATACAAATTGGCCGAATTGTCATGCGAAATCATTGTTTCCGTTCGATAGAAAGAAGATTCCCTGACAAAGGTGTTCAAACCGCTTCCAATCAAGACATGATCGTAAAATATATTCAGCCCAACAAGAAAAAGCCGGGTTCTTTCTGAGTCCAAAGTCATGAATGCGTCATACAGATTGTAATTCGCAATTGCCTCGACAATTCCCGGAAAAGCGCCCAGTATCCTCTTCATGCTGGTAAAATCTTTTATTAAATACAGCAGAATCATTCCTGAAGCAAAAATAAAAACTGACGCATACAACATCTCTCTTTTATTTTTATTTAAGACCAGAAAACTAAAATAATACAAATGCAAAAATAAAATCAATAAAACTGCTGATGATACGAGAAAATATCCTCGACCCTGGTAGATTCCGGCTGACACCAGGACGATTAAAAAAACCCCAGAACTTAATATTTTGCTATAAATAATATTCTGCTTAAGCATATTATTTTTAATATAAATATATGAGATATAAAACAGAACAGGCATCAATGCTGCTGACGAACCTGAGTCAGAAAAAAACCCGGGCAGCCGCCCCACCTCAAAACTTTTCGCAGTACCTTTATAAAAACGGAATAAAAAAGCATCCGGCTCAGTGAATGACTGAATCAGCATCACGCAAATATTGAATGCAGCGCCGGCCGTAAATCCGGCCATAATCTGATTCTGCATACTACTTTCTTTTTGAAGAAAAAATATTTTTTCGGTAAAGATCCACAGAAGCGGTCCGAATAAATTCAAAGCAGCCGTCAACGAATGATGCATGGATAAATTGGCACTGACACCGGGCGAAACTTCTCTGTCACGAAATGGAAAATCTAAAAGACCGAATCCGTAATTCGATATCCATTCCCTTAAAAGTAGAATAGACAAATAGAGCATTGAAGCTAAGATCATTAGCGAACGTCCATTCAATGCGTCTTTTAAAGAATATTTCTCTCTAAATCTGGAATTTTCTGCATCAAAAACAGCTTTCAATAAAACAGCGAATGAAAGTCCTGTAAAATAAGGAAATAATGTGCTGTGTCCCTCAAGCCCTGTAACAATCTGGAAGAATCGGGGAAAAAGAATACCGGCCAATGCAGCTCCAAAAAATCTGTATTTAAAAAAAAGGATATTTACACATAACGAAAACAAAAATTCAATGATCGAAAAAATCCGGAAATATGTTCCTGCAAAATGCCCGGTCTGAAGGAACTGATGATAATAGAAAAAAGATGACAAAAGAAATATAATTAAAATAAAGAAACGCCTGTCTTTTAAGACTGAAAAGATTTCTGTGATTTTGATAGTATGCATGTGTTTTAATCTCATTATTTACTGTTCATGAATCTATAAAATATTGTTTTTCTTCATCTGACGGTATCCGGCATGAATCTTTTTTTCCAAACCAGGTGTATCGGCTCTTCGCAATAAAATCATAAACAGGATCTCTAAGAAATCTTGGAACCAAATAAAATACAACTAATATTTTCCAGATTCCTCCAAGCGAGGAAATGATTTTAATGGCTGCATCTGAGCGAAAATACAGATTTCCGTTATCGTACAGAACAACAGAATCCGGAATCTTACCGATTCCGGACAAAGCAGATTTAGCCGCTTCACTCTGCAGCGCAGAAAAGCGATACAGGTGAGATTTGTCCTCTTCCAGAAGGAAATCAACAAAACCATTACAGAGAATGCAAAAACCGTCAAAATAAATCACAGGAGGATTTTTATTTTTTGCAAATTTTCTTGAAGGAAACCATAAAGGATCTACTGTAAAAAGATGAATCATCAGAACTCCTGCAGTCAAATCTGCAAAATTAACAACCGTTAGGATTCCCAGATGCATAAAAACAATTCCTGTCCATGCAATCCAGCGGGTTTTTCGAAATGCAGCAAGAGGAAGAAATGCGATCTCTAAAAATAGTGCGCTCCAGGAAAGAACATTAAAAAACCATACAGGCGCTTCCAGAATGAAACCACGAATAAAAGTATCGCGGGCAAGCGGATTATGAAGTAGATGCAGAACTGCGCTGCCGTCAATCCAGGATGGACTTCCAAGTTTATGGATGCCGCTGATCGTATATCCTGCAGCCATGATCAACCAGGCTCCGTAAAAGATCATTCCGGGCATCTGCCAGTTCTTTACAGAAATTGTTTTTCGTTTGAATGAAAAGGACAGCG
>JAOUOA010000243.1 GCA_029880625.1 Spirochaetia bacterium | reverse complement strand
TCCGAAGATAAGCCATACTCAGTATTTTTTATTTGAAATTGAAAAAGAGGTTGAATTTTTTTTACTGGGTGGATGGATGAATGGAATGGCAAGATATTCTGAGAAAAACAAATTTGAACCGCATCCTTCTCCCTTCCGAAATAAAATTTTTCAATTTATTTTTGGGAGAGATACAGAAATAGGTAAAAAATTTGATATCATCTTAATCTATACAATTATTTTAAGCGTAATTGTCGTCATGTTCGATAGTGTCATTGCAATCCGAAGCCGCTACCATTTCGAACTCTGGATTGTCGAATGGATTTTTACAATTATTTTTAGCATTGAATATATACTCAGAATCATCAGCATAAAAAAACCTCTGCGCTACATTTTCAGTTTTTTCGGTCTGGTTGATTTTCTGGCAGTGATTCCCACATATTTCAGTATTTTCATCACAGGCGCAGAATCGCTTTTAATTATACGAATGCTCAGACTGATTCGGATATTCCGCGTTTTTAAACTTCACCAGTATCATTCCGAAGGGCAGGTTCTGCTCTACGCAATTAAAGAAAGCAAAAATAAAATTCTCGTTTTTATTTTTGTGATTTTCTCAATAGCATCGGTTATGGGAGCCCTGATGTATCTGATCGAAGGGGAAGAGAACGGATTTACCAGTATCCCCAGAGGAGTTTACTGGTCTGTTGTAACCATGACTACAGTCGGTTACGGCGATATAGCTCCAAAAACAGTACTGGGACAGATGCTTGCAACAATTCTGATGGTCATGGGATACGGAATCATTGCCGTACCCACAGGAATTTTTTCAGCACAGCTTGTGAACATACAGAATCAAAACAAAATGAGAATCTGCAATAAATGCAAAAATAATCAAAATGACACGAATGCCGTTTTCTGTAAAATTTGCGGAAAAAAATTGTAAACAGGATTAAAGCAGTTTTTCTGCAATTTGAACTGCATTCAAGGCAGCTCCCTTGAGAATCTGATCTCCGCAGCAGAAAAGTTCCAGTTCGCTTCCGTCTGAATTTCCCACATCATAACGAATCCTTCCTACGAAAACATCATCCTGGTCTGAAGCCTCAAGAGGCATGGGAAAATAATTCGCCTTGCGGTCGTCAATCACCTGGACTCCGGGAAAGTTTGACAGCGCTTTTCTAACCGATTCAAGGTCAGCTTTTTTCTCAAGCTCAAGATGAATGGACTCTGCATGAGCACGAAATGTAGAGATTCGTATGCATGTCGGTGAAACACGAATGGAATCATCGTGAAGAATCTTATGGGTTTCTTTTACCATTTTCATTTCTTCCTGATTGTATCCGTTTTCAACATCCATGGATGAGTTATGGCTGAAAACATTGAAAGCAATGGGATAGGGAAAAACCTGAGGCTTGATTTCTTTGCCGTCGAGAAAATCCCTGGACTGTGTCCTGAGTTCTTCCATGGCAACGGCTCCTGCGCCGGAAGAAGCCTGGTAGGTCGAAACAATAATTTTCTTCACAGGAAAAAGTTTGTGAATTGGATAAACCGCCATAAGCATGATTATAGTGCTGCAATTTGGATTTGCAATGATTCCTTTATGATTTTGAATATCTTCAGGATTGATTTCGGGAACAACAAGAGGAGCGTCCGGGTCCATTCTGAAAGCAGATGAATTATCGACAACTACGGCTCCGTCCTGGACAGCCAGGGGAGCGAATTTTTTTGAAATGCTTCCGCCAGCGCTGAACAGAGCAATATTCACTCCACGAAAAGAATCTTCTTTTAATTCCTGAACTTTATAATCCTTTCCGCGAAACTGCATTGTTTTTCCGGCAGAACGGGCGCTTGCAAGAAGAGTCAGTTCTCCTACGGGAAAATTTCTTTTTTCAAGTACTCTTAATAATTCCTGACCGACAGCTCCGGTTGCTCCTGCTATGGCTACATGAGGTTGCGACATAAAAGACTCCTGACAAATATTCAATGACAACTTTTTAAAAATCCCCTACAAGAGCGACCAATAATTATTCCTGCAGAGCCTTATTTCAGGGAAAAATTGTAACCGGCTGGAGGTTAAAAAATAGATTATTTTAGATTCAGTCTTTCCAAACAATTCTGAATCATTTATGGAAACAGAGTTTTATTTTTTCTTTTCCAGGTTTGAGAAATCAGATTTCTGTATAATGAATATTTTATCAGCGCGTCGGTTATCTAATATTGTTTGCCGGATTATAGATTCAAGCTTATCTGCTTTTCCTCGGTCAATATGCTTCATAAGTACAAGAACACTCACGTAATGAAAATAATAAAATTCTGGATCTGAAAATTCGTCAAAATTTCTTACAGAATCATGCATCCTGTAATCATTAATTCTGTTGTCAAGATCCGGGAAACCAGGCGGCTTTTTAACTGATTCGTCATCTATAAATTCTGACTCAAGTATTTCAGAAGATTCATTTCTGGAAATCAGCTTCTGACCCATTGAGCCGTGAGCTGAAATCAGAATTTCATAACCGGAGTATCCCAATTCACTCAACAGATATTCTATACTTTTTTGAATTCTCAGAATTTCCGTTTCCTGATAATTCAGCATTTCTTGATTTGGATTGCACCCTGAAAGCAAAACAAAAATCAGCCCTATGACTGCAGCAATTTTCATAGTATTCATCATTGTATCATACCTGCATTATTACAATTGTTTTTTAATTTACTGTCAGATCTTCACATCCTTCAGTAAGTTTTAAAAATTCTGCCAGAATCAGCATGAAAGCATGCTGTTCTGAAAGTATCATATGCTAAAACCGGACTTTCAGAAACAGTCATCAATGCACTCTTCTGAAAAATATTTCTGGATTTCAATATTTTTGAACCGATGATGAATCCATAGATTCAAATCATACTTCAAAATATGATTGAGTCGATTTAAGATCAATTGAAATCGTATGGAAAAAATCCAGGACAAACAAAAACAGGCCGGTCTGCTGTTCCGATTGATTGGCCGGCACACTCAGATACAAATCAGCAAATTTCTGAACAAAGATGAAGTCCGTCTTCTGGCAAGAAGCTTTGAAAGTTACCAAAAAAGTACCAGAGAAGAAAGACGCAGAATCGAGCTAAATCTGCATAACAGTCTTAGAAGAGACCGCAAGCCTGCAGTTCTTTTTACTGTATTGATGGTTCTGTTTTCTTCTGTCCTGATATTACACAATATTTTGTTTTCGAATTTGAATCTAATCAAACGAGTTGAACTGTTCATGCCTTTATTTCTGGGAGCCTGTTCGCCTCTGGCCGCCTATCTGATTCCCGCTTACCGCCTTCGCATTCTTTTTTCAATCAATCTAACCTACGAAAAATGGGCATTTACCTTCATCACCTTTTTGGCTCTTCTGTGGATTATCATATATATTCGAATCGAGGAAACCCTGCCTGCCGGAAATCTGCCTTTTTTTTCGCTAATCATTTTAAGTCTTGCTGCAGTGAGTGCGCCTTTTGCAGAAGAAATTCTCTTCAGAGAAGCATTTCCTTCATTGATAGGGAAATACCCTTACTATACTGGGCATCTTGTATCGTCGGTGTTTTTCAGCATTGCGCATCTTCCCGTCAGTCCTTACATGGCATTTCTTTATCTTCTTTCCGCTTTATTTTTATCAATACTGAGAGTAAATTCAGACAGCCTGCTGTATCCATGGGCTGCACATTCGACAGCAAATTTAATTTCCCTTTATATCTAACCCTAATCAATTAAAAGAAAAGGATCAAGGTTTCCAGAGGACAACTTCGCTTTCCTGAATCATGGGATCTACAAGTTCGCTGGAGAGCAGAACTTCATAGGTATGAACCTGATTTCGCCCGTTTGCTTTTCCGTAATAAAGTGCGCGATCGGCTCTTTCTATGACTTCAAGATAAATATCATTTGCGGTTAGTTCAGTAAGGCCGATGGAAACGCTGACGCGGCCTACATTTGGAAATCGGTAATCCAGAACCGATTCACGAAATTGATCCAGCTTATTCAGGGCATCTTCATGATCCAGAGCATCATAAACCAATGAGAATTCTTCACCCCCGTATCTGTACGTTTTTCCAGATTCGCAAAAATGCCCTTCCATCAGTCTTGCAAACTGAAGCAGCACTTCATCGCCCACTACATGACCAAAAGTATCATTGATTCTTTTAAAATGATCAATATCCATGACCGCCAGAAACTGGTGCGCTGCTGCCGCATTCATTGCATTCATTGCCTTCATTATAATAAACTTATTCATATCCCGCGAAAAAGCATATCTGTTGCTGAGGCCTGTCAGATGGTCCATTTCAGATTTTTGGAGAAGGATAAAATGATCTCTGTAAATTGCTGTCAAATAAGATAGAGAATGAAAGATTTCTCTATCCATAGTTCCGTTTGAAAGAAAATATAAAACTTGAATAACGCCTTTCTGTCCGCGAATAGGATAATAAAGCTCTTCCTTTCCTTCTTTTTTGTTAATCGAAAGGATCGGTTTTTGCAGGGAAACGCATTTAAGCATATTTTCATTCACATCAAGAAAATATGAACCAAATGTCTTTCCAGTTGCATCACAAACACGAACATCCTCCAGATTGAAACTTGAAAATTCTTTTTCGCCCGTTTTACTGTACAGACTGAAAAGCTGCGACTTATGGGTCCGCAAAATTTGTGACGATATCTGCAAAAAGGATTCCATGAGCTCATCCCTGTCTTTTTTTCCTGAAAGCCAGGCAAGAGCCGTCGAAAGAGTTACTTTCTTCATAAAATATGGCCTTGTATGTTTTGTTTTATTCGGAGATGTGAGGCGCTGCAAGATTAAATCTCATATCGGGCAGACGTTTCCCTTCTCCGTCTATGAGGTATATGACGATTTTTACATCTTTTTCGATAGATAAAATTGAACGTGTTAGCGAGTCAAAGTAAGCATCAAGAAAATATGATTTTGTTTTATATTCAGGAAACTGCCGGTCTTTAAAAAATAATGCCAGCTCTTCTTCCAGGGTTTCTTCCCTTAAATCAATGATTAATTTTCCGGACTGATTTTCATTGTAAAACCAGACTTTTTTCACTGCATAGCCCAGGTTCGGAAGGATCTCTGCATCGCTGAACAGATAGACTTCCTCACGAAGTTCTTTATGTCCTGAAATTGCAAAAGAAAGATTTTTTATATTCTGTTCAATTGATTCTGAAATATAAAGTTTTTTCTTAATTTTTTTAAGGATTTTTTCTTCTGATGAAAAAAGATAAATTTCCTGGACCTCACGGGAATCCCTGACAGGAATTGGATACACCAAACCGGGAATGATAAAACGGAATGGGTTGACTCTGGCAAGAACAAAGAATCC
>JAOUOA010000242.1 GCA_029880625.1 Spirochaetia bacterium | reverse complement strand
ACAGAACAGACATAGAACGAACAACTGCTTTATTATTATCGGAATCCATGATAATAGAACCAATACCGGTAATCCTGTAAATTTTCCCTTTAGTGGTAATCAAACCGGAAAGTTCTCCGGCGGATCCTGCAAGCTCCTCATAAAGAGATTTCCCATCGGGAGTGGAAACTTGAAGTTCAGGCAGGTCGGACAATTCTGAAACTTTGCTGATATAATTATCTCTTTTTCTTCTCAATGTAATAATTTCTTTTACCGCTTCAGGAGTCATGGAATCAGAAAGACTTAAAAGGACATGATATCGGGCGGCATTTATGTTGATTTTCTGAAATCCCAGGGATGTCTGATCTACATAGGCGGTGAGATGATTGGCTGGAATCCAATCTGCTTCAGTTATCATTTCCTTTTCTACATCGGTTTTAAAACTCAGTTCTTCCTGCAATTCCAGCCATCCTTCCGGCATATGGGAATGATACAGGATTGGGTAGCTCAAACCACGAACAGCACACAGTTCGGAAAGAGAAAAAAGATAATAATTTTTTATTTTTCTTGGAGGTTTTAATGTCTTATAAAATTCAGACTCTGCTCCGGCCCCTTCAATGGAATTGTCTTCATCGATCCAGTCTATAATGGAATCTACCGTTTGAACGGGAATGTTGTAATGAACAAAAAAACGTTCCAGAATCTGTCTGGTTTCCAAGCTGGGCCGTCCGTCTGCTCTTAAAAGATCATTTAAATTGATTTTACCGTTTTCCGGTTGAATTCGATAAGAAATAAAGCATTTCGGTTTACAATTTTCCAGTAAAATGTCCGGCGGATTATGCGTGTATCCAGATTGAAATAAAAACTCTTCCGGTACTGTCTGAACCGCTGAAATAGCTGCCTGAAGTCCAGCCTGTGCAATTAGTTTTGCTTTGAATCCATCTGCAGTGGTTCTTGCCAGTCCATATTTAATGCGGGATTCTTTCAGAAACTGAAGCGCAATGATAAAAGAAACAAAACCCAGGGAAATCACAAACAGAATCGCCATGGCTCCCTTTCTTTTATGATATTTTTTATTAAATAACGTTTTCATATCAATCCAGATAAATTCCAGGACCTGCAATGGTCTCCAGTACTTCTGTTTTCCCTTTGGGATTGGTAATGGCGAGAGTAATGGTAATCAGTCTGGGCACAGCTTTCGTCTGTTTTGTATTCCATTTATCTTCCCAGTTCTGCCCGTCCAGGGTAAAACGAAATTTCAGTTTTTCCACATTGCCCAGAAGTTCATGATGATTCCCACCTTCGCCGGGATTCTCATCGACTGTTTCATCGTCTCTGCGCATTAATACATTTCCGCTGCCTGTCTGCTTAACATAAAATGATACTTCTCGGACAGCCGATGCTCCTATTTTTTCAGAGGAACTGTCGTAGGTAGCAAATGTAATCCTATCATAATCTGGATCAGAGCGGGAAACAAAAACCAATCTTTCCAGATCTGGCTGGTAATAGGTATTATTCAGGGCAACCCGCATCATCTCAAGGGCGATCATTGCTTTTGATTTTTCTCTTGTAAGCGGTACAGTTTCTTTTGTCGTGCGTGTTGTTATATAAAACATTCCCATCAGAATTGTCACCAGGGTTGAAAATACAAGAAGAACAAGAGAAAGTTCCAGAAGAGTCAGACCTTTCCTGGCCTTTCCTTTCAGAAGTTTATAACGCCTGTTTTTAATTCCCGCTTTTATAAATGAAATTTTATTCATAATTATTTATTGCTGAGTATGAGTCAAAGTGATCAACTTATTAAAATCAAATCCGCACCAGGAAAATATCTATTCATTTTAAATCCGCAACCTTGTTATGCAAAATCATCGCTTTCCTTTTTTCCCATATTTTTACAACGATTTTCTTTTAAATGTCACTACTTCATATTTTCCTGAACTTCCGTTTCCTCTGGGATAGGAAATCTCAACCCGAATTTCCATCACTTCTACCATGCCTCCTGTTTGTGTTGCAGCGCCCTGTCCCATTGTTTCTTTTTGCGATGTATTTGTGATATTTTCAGGAAGTTTATCCTTTATCGGTGCAAGGGAAATGGTGCCGGATTCTGCAATCTGAGCAAGATCAATTTCCTTATTGCTGATTTCAATTTTGTATTTATAGCCTTTATAAAGACTGTTTTCATTGCTGATTTCTCCTTCTTCTGTAGCAGGAGATAAATCAGGTCTTGTCAGAAGCTGAGAAAGCTTCCCCTGGGAAAGGATCACAGCAAGTCGCAGATTTTCAGCTTCTCTTTGCTGGTTGAGCCCGAGAGATATCATACTCAAAACAGCAATCATGATAGATGCTGTGCTACCGACAGCAATGGACATTTCCAGAAGAGTAAAACCGCTTCGGATTACCCTCTGTTTGAGATTAAAAAATATCTGAAAGAATTTAATTTTAATGTTTTGGAGCATTTTAAAAATATAAGGTTTGAAGAAAACCAAAGCTGTAAAAATTACAAACAAAAGGTTCAGAATTCTTCCAGCTTTTCCTCCCAGTCAGGATTATCCAGCAGCAGATCCTGTTCGCCTTGAAAGAGATCGACCCTCGGTCCGTATTTCCTGATTATAAGCGTGGCATTGATTTCGCCTTCAGGCCCCATGTAAACTGCTGCTTCCTGTGCAGAACCATCAGGCGAAAATGGAATCTGGATCGTTTTTTCAGTTACGATGCTTCCTCCATTTACAGCAACTGAAATTAGTGAATGAAAACCTGATAAACTGTGTTTTGTCACAACCGGTTCTTCTGTGATCCCCCCCTCCGATCGTTCCATACGAAAACTTCTATAGGTTTCTTCATCAAGATCAAGTTCAAGATAGACAACTTCATTGGAAAGAATTGCAGTTTGTGAACTGTAAAGGATCTGCCTTTTGAGAAGTTCCGCTTCGTCTTCTGTATCCTTAAAAATTGAAATGCTTTTTACCATTGATCCTGTAATGTACAGAAGGATGCTAATGACAAAAATAACAATTGCAATTTCTAAAAGCGTCAGTCCTTTTTTAAGGTTCTGGCGTTGAAAAGAGCGGTTTAACCGTCTTCTTTTTTTGTACCGGAAAGCCATAAGGGCCAACTTGATTCATCCGTAAGAATAAAATCCTCATTTTCATCTTCTCCGCCCATTTCATTGTCTTTCCCGTATGAGCAGATTTGTTTGGTACCGTACTCATCGCGGCAGATATGGTAAAAATTTCCCCAGGGATCGCTTACCGCATCTTTTTTTACGGGTTTGTAGCCGGGATTTTCAGGATTTCTTTTAGAAAGAATTTCAAGGCTTGCGCCTTCATCAAGAGAAGGATTTTCAAATTCATAATTTTCCAGAAGAATGGGAATGGTCTGTGATGAAGATTTCACCCTTAATATTTTGGCTTTATCCAGCGGATCTGTACTGATTGTGCTGTACAGGATTCCCATGATAATAGCAATAGCGGCAAGAACAAGAGCAATTTCAATTAAAGTAAGACCTCGTTTTTTTCTGTTCTTTCCTATTAAACGGTATTTTTTAATATATTTTTGATGCATGAAAGATTCTCTCAATTTAATGTCCTGGAAAAAATAATGATTCTTATGAAGGTATACGGAATGGATAAATATGCGGTCAATTGTTT
Source organism: Spirochaetia bacterium (assembly GCA_029880625.1). Lineage (GTDB taxonomy): Bacteria > Spirochaetota > Leptospiria > Leptospirales > Leptonemataceae > JAOUOA01. The sequence continues at coordinate 1,716 of JAOUOA010000242.1, read as the reverse complement.
TTTCTCAATCTATAATTTTCACAGTTAGACGGAAAAATCTAAAAAAAGTTTTTATTAACAAATTACCTGACAAAATCAAATTAATTAAAACTGAAGATTCTGCTGCATCTGTGTAATTGGCAAAAGGATAGAAACCATAATCAAAATAATAAATGATGCAATAAAGATCATCATTACAGGTTCAATAATTGCAGAAAGCCTGTTAACCGTAAGATTCACATCCTGATCCATCATGTCAGCAACTTTTTCAATCATTTCAGGAACTCTGTCGCTGGATTCTCCGGCAGAAAGCATCCCTTTAACCATCTGGTCAAGGATAATAGACTCCTGAAATGCCTCTGTTATCCTGCTGCCCTCTTGAATCTTTCCCATGGCATCACGAATTTCAATTTCAAAAATTCGATTTTGAACTAATGCAGCCGTTAAATTCATGGATTGGAGCAGCGAAACTCTGCTTTTTAAAAGTGTGGCCAGATTTCTGGAAAATCTTGCCAGTAAAATTTTCTTCATAAAACTCCCGATTAAAGGCTTGCTCAAAATAAATTTTTCATATTGTATTCTGCCTTCAGGAGAGTTTTTCCATTTAATAAATACATAAGAAAAAGCTGCTGCAAATCCGGAGAAGAGAATAAAATTACGAACAGACATTAAATCTGAAACACCGAAAACAATTTTTGTAATTAAAGGAAGTTCCTGATCAAATTGAAAAAACAAATCCTGAATCATGGGGATGACAAATGCCATCAAATACGCGACGATTCCGATTAAAAGAAAAATGATAATGACAGGATATGCTAATGCTGAAAAAACTTTGTTTTTTAATTCAATATTTGCATCTTCCAGATCCGCAAGACGAAGAAGGGTTTTTTCATATTCGCCTGTTTTTTCTCCGACAACAATTAAATTCGGATACACAGGCGGAAAAATATCCGGATGTTTCTTCATTGATTCTGAAAGCGAAGCTCCTTCAACAATTTCAGAACGCATTGAGATGAGCGCTTTTTTCAGTGAAATATTCTCGGTCTGTTCAATGATATTGGCCAGAGATCTGTCCAGAGGAATTCCAGCATCCAGCAGAGTGGCAAGCTGTCTTACAAAAAGACTGACGGCGCGCCGCGGAACTCTGTAAATGTATTTTGCAAGAAAAGGAAAAAGCTCTCTTTCGCGCTTTTCTTCATCTTCTTTGATGGATTTTACATACAGACCGCGGGAACGAAGCTGACTTCTTACACCCGCCGGATTTTTGGCTTCGACAATTCCTTTTTCTTCCTTTCCTTTGGCCGTCAGGGCAGTATATCTGTAAATGGGCATCAGGTAACTCTCAGAACTTCTTCAAGTGTGGTCTGTCCTTCTATTACTTTAATCAGGCCGTATTCGGATAATGTCATCATTTTATTTTTAAGCGCAGCTTTTTTTATCGTTTCAGAATCAGCTCCCTGAAGAATAGCCCGTTGAATCGGTTCATCTACAATCAGAAGTTCATAGATTCCCAGTCTACCTTTATAACCGGTTCCAATGCAAAAATCGCAGCCTTTGCCCCTGAATAGCTTACCTCCCTTTAATTTAGAAGTGGTAAGTCCTACTTCCCGTAATTCTGCCGGGGTCGGCCTGTATGATGTCTTACATTTCGGACAAATTGTGCGAACCAGACGCTGAGCCAGAATGGCTCTGACACTGCTTGTGATAAGATAGGATTCTGTGCCCATATCGGAAAGA
>JAOUOA010000241.1 GCA_029880625.1 Spirochaetia bacterium | reverse complement strand
TTCACTCAATGATGAAGCACATGAACCATCGGCCTCTTATCATAAAGGAAATGTTTCAAAAGAATTTCACACAGTCTGCTTTTTTCATCAAAACCAGAGGCAGAATGCAGCTGTTGTTTTCTATACATTTAAGTTTAAAATCTTCCAGAACTTAAAAAATCAATTAACAGATTCTCGTTTTTATCCTTTTAATCAGATCTATGATTTCGACTCCCCTTCACGGGCGCCTCCTTCAATAAAAAACTGTTAGAAGTCTGAATGTTTGTTTTTCCTCTGCAGGAATTTGATTAATGCAATGAATTTGCAAATCAAAATTCTTAAACAGGATATGCTTTAATACGGCAAATCTTAAAATATTCAGGACGACTTCTCTTTCAATCTCATATGCCCATTCATAAGGTCTATCGCTTTTAAGTATGGGCATCTGCCGGTTTAAAATCCGGTCTTCATGTTTCAAAACAATTAAAACGAAGGGCGTAAAAGAGCCCGGACTGCAGAAATCAATGAATTTCGATATCATAACAGTCATGATTGACTGTTATCTGCAGACAGAATAATTTAGAAGGTCAAACAAATGAAAATAAAATTAGTTTTTATTCTTTGTCTTACAGCAATTCCAGCATTTATTCCATTAAGCGCACAGGAAACCGGAAACGAAGAATCAATTGAAAATTTATTCAATCAGGAATCAAGCAGGGACGTCGGCGATCAGGACATTGATAGACTGCAGAATTCACGCAGATCGTTTCTGCCGGATATCAATGCTGCCGTTGATATAGTCGGCCGATGGGATAAAGAAAAAAACCGCGATCAGATAGACAGAGGAAGAATCCTTATTAAAGATCCGGAAGAAGCCATGGCAGAAAAAATTGAGGAATGGGAAACTCCTCCCGTGCATGCAACAGAAAATAAAGCGGTAATTCGTGGTGCTGAAATTGGATTTGCAGGGGATATTGATCAGATCGGACGCGGAGTTGTGACTCTTGGTGTTCATGAAGATGAAGGAGAAACCGTGATGGATCTTGAAGAAGCATTTTTTTTATTTCCTGTAACGCCAATTCCCCGAACCTCCTTTAAACTTGGAAAGTTTTTTTACGATGCAGGAAGAATCAATCGCATCCATCCTCATGATTGGAATTTTACCGATGCGCCTGCCGTTCACAGGGAACTTTTATCCGATAAAAATGCAGGAGATGTCGGGATAGAAGCCAGCTTTCTTTTTCCCTGGTCTTTCTGGCAGGAACTTACAGTCGGCGTCTTCAACGGTCATTCTGTCGGACACCCTCCCCATCAACATGAAGAAGAAAAAGAAGATTCTGAAGAATGGATTGCACTTGAAAACACCCTGAGAGAAGAACTGGGTTTGCCTCTTCGCGAGCCAGAAGTAGAAATGCATGACGAAGAAGCAGATTCACTCCAGACCCGTCAGAACCCCCTGATAACTGTGCATCTGAAGCAGTTTTTTTCATTTGGAAAAAACTGGGGAACTCAATTCGGTTTTACCTATATGCGCTGGCACCCAGGAAGCGAAAAGCATAAGGTAACCCATCAGAGCGGAATTGATTTTGCAGTCCGCTGGAACCGCGGACGTCTGCGGTCATTCATCTGGCAGAGTGAAATCTGGTATCGTGAAACACGTGATAAAGCTGAACATCCTTGGGAAGAAGCGGATCCAGTTGAGACAAGAGCCGGCGCCTATACTCTTTTTGAATACCAGTTTCATCAGAACTGGTCGGCAGGTATCCGTTTTGACGGTTATCACAATCCAAATTACAGAGGCGAGAGCGGCTATTTTGTTTCCGATGCAGAAACGGAAGCTCAGGTGCTCATTACATGGAAACCATCTGAATTCAGCAAATTCCGATTCACCGGAGGGCAGAAACGAAGGTATCTGTACAATGATATTGATAATACAATGAGTCTTCAGGCAGTATTTATCATCGGATCGCATCCACAGCACCAATATTGATGCGGACAAAAATAATTATAAAAAGGAGAAATTCTATGAACTTCAGAGTAAACAAAACAGGAGTGAATGAAATTAAAAACAATATGCTGATCAAAACTGTTATCTTTTATACAGCATTATTTTTCCTGCCTGGAATTCTTTCTGCAGAAAAACTGCAAATTGTGACAACAACAGAAGATCTAAAGTACTTTGCAGAACAAATTGCAGACAATCATGCAGAAGTAACATCCCTTGTGAGAGGAAATGAAGATCCCCACTTTGTTCTCCCCCGGCCGGATTACATCATGAAGCTGAATCGTGCTGACGTCTTTATTCAGGTCGGGCTGGATCTTGAAGAAGGATGGGCTCCAGGGCTGATCCGGCAATCAAAGAATAAAAAAATTCAGCTCAATGCACCGGGTTTCTGTGACGCTTCAAGGGGAGCCAGGATCCTTCAGATCCCCCAGAGGCGCGTATCCAGACTTCAGGGCGATATCCATGCACAGGGAAATCCTCATTATTGGACAGATCCTCTGAATGCCGTCATTGCCGCACGTAATATCCGCGACACTCTAATTCAAATTGACAGTAAAAACAGCGATGCTTACAGAAAAAACTTCACAAATTTTTCAAACCGCATGAAAAATCTTACCCTGACACTTAAAAGACAATATTCTGCCGAAGGGAAATTCAGTGTGGCTGTTTTTCACAGTGAATTTATATACCTGTCAAACCGGTTCGGATTTGACATCGCGGTTACTCTTGAAGAAAAACCCGGTGTTCCGCCATCTGCATCTTATTTGAAAAAAACTGTAGAAATCATCAAAAGAAAAAATATTAAGGTGATTCTGATCTCTCCGAGCAACAATCCCAGGTATGCTCAGACAGTTGCAAGAGAAACAGGTGCAAAAGTAATCCTCATGCCCATATCAGTTGGAAGTGAAGACAAAATCAAAACTTATGAAGATTCGCAAAAAGAGATGGCACGAAGGCTTTTAAAAGATGTAAAATAGTGAAAACTCTCAAGATAAATAATATTTCTGCGGGATACACGAGACAGCATCCTTTGCTGCAGGACATCAGCTTTCAAATTAAAGAAAAGCAGATTGTCCTGCTTGAAGGCCCCAATGGAACCGGAAAGACAACGCTTTTGAGAACTCTTGCAGGAATCTTAAAGCCTCTTTCCGGAACGATGGAAAACAATTTCAGCCGAGCCGCATACGTACCTCAAATCCGAAATATGGATCATTCCTATCCTCTTTCAGTAAAGGAATGCCTTCAGATGACGGCAGTAGCGGGTTTTACAGAAAGGCTTCAGAATTTTCTGCTGTTCTTTAAATTTTCCAGAATAAATTCTGCAAAAGAACTGGATATGCGAATCGATGCAGCGTTAAAAGAAACTGGCATGCTTCACAAAAAAGACATTCCTCTTAGCAGCTGCTCTGGCGGCGAACTGCAGAGAGTTTTAATCGCACGGGGACTTCTTCACAATCCCGATTTCTTTATTCTGGATGAGCCTTTGTCCTTTCTTGACAGAAAAGGAAGAACCGCACTGCTCAGTCTTTTAAAAAAACTTCAGCGCAAAAAAAGAATGACCATTCTAATGACTTCCCATGACGACATTCATGAAACAATGTTTAACAGAAAACTGATCATTGAAAATAAAAATCTGAAGGAACTAAAAAGAGGCAAAAAATGATTCTGGAATTCATATTTTTTTATAAATTCCCGATCCTGGCCGGCATCACTGCAGGCATTCTTCTGGCTCTCGCCGGCGTATTTGTCGTTCTGCGTAAAACATCTCTTTTCGGGATTACCATGTCGCAGGCTGCTGGAACGTCTGTTCTCCTGTCTCTGACTGCCGGTTTTCAGAGTGAAATTTTTATTATGATTCTGACATCGGCCCTGATGCTTCCTTTTTTCATCATCACCGGCCGAAATACAAAATATTCCGGCGCTATATTAACTGGCGGCTTTGTATTTTTCACATCATTGGGACATCTTTTAACTGCTGCAGGAGCCAATATTACAAATCATATATCTCGCGCATTTTTCGGCGATATTCTGACAGTATCCGATCAAGAATGGACGGATCTTGCGCTTCCCCTGCTGGTTGTTTTTCCTGTATTTTTTTACATACTGCCTTATCTGAAAATTGTTACATTTGACAGGGATGAAGCAGTGATTGGAGGGATCAATGCTGGTTTCGTCGAAGGAGTATTTTTTATACTGCTTGTGTATATCCTCAGCATTTCAATCCGGCTTTTTGGATCGCTCTTTTCCATCGCACAGATGATTCTGCCGGCTCTTGCTGTACTGTATTTTTCATCAGGAGTAAACCGCGCTTTAATTTTTGCTGCTGTATTCTCAACGGCTGGAACCATTGCCGGTTTTTTAATTTCGTTTTATCCGGTTGAAATAGGAGGAAATACTTTCAATTTCCCTACCAGTTCTGCGATTATTCTTGCTCTGGCCGCCGGTGTCGCATTCATTCATGGTCTGCAATTTACAGTTCGATTGTGGAAAAACAGGTATTCTCAGCATTAGCCTCTTTTATTTACTCGCCCAGCTGTTTGTAAAGCTGCACTGCTTTTGCTTTTTTCCGAAGACGGATATTTAAAAGTTCTACAAGGACTGAGAAAGCAAGCGAAAAGTAAATGTATCCCCGCGGAATATGGAATGCAAGGCTTTCTGCAATCAGAGCAACTCCCACAAGAATCAGAAAACTCAAAGCAAGCATTTTTACCGTGGGATGCTCTTCTACAAATTCGCCGATGGATTTAGCGGCAACCATCATAACAATAACAGCAATGATGATGGCGGCAGCCATGACGGGAATATCCTTTGCCATTCCCACAGCGGTAATGACAGAATCAATGGAAAAAACCAGATCAAGTACAATGATCTGCATGAGTACAGACCAGAGAGCAAGTTTCGCGCCAGAAGACTCCTTTTTTTCATGTCCTTCCAGACTGGTATGAATTTCAAAAGTACTTTTCCAGATTAAAAAAAGTCCTCCCAGAAGCAGAACCATATCTCTTCCAGAAATTTCTTTTGAAAGAAATGAAAATAGCGGCATCGTAAATGTCATGATAAACGAAATAGACAAGAGAAGAAGAATCCGCATGAGCATGGCAAGAACAAGTCCTACATTTCTTGCCATTGCCTGCTTGGATTTTTCAACCCGGCCCACAAGAATGGTAATAAAAATAATGTTATCGATCCCGAGAACAATTTCAAGGGCTGAAAGTGTTACAAGAGCAATCCATGCCTCGGGATTTGTCAGAATTTGAATGTACTGTTCCATTGTTTCATCTCCATCAGAAAAAAATCAAAGATCCATTCTTTCAATTTCCGCGCCTACAGCCCGAAGCCTTCCGTCAATATTGGAAAAGCC
>JAOUOA010000240.1 GCA_029880625.1 Spirochaetia bacterium | reverse complement strand
CAATTGATTATTTAAGCGCTCAATAGTTGACAACAGAAAAACACTTGCTTTTCTGTTCACATATATTTTAATGTATGCAATCAGGTTCTTCATTTACTGTTCATTCTTTTCTCTGGCGTTTTCCCTCCAGCCGAACCAGTCTTGATTTGTCCTGAAATTATTCAGCCAGGCGGCAGGAGAAAAAAATGAAAATAGAAAAAGACAAGGTTGTCATGATAGACTATAAACTTACAGGAGAGGACGGATCGGTTATTGATACTTCCGATGGAAGAGAACCGCTTGCATACCTTCACGGCAACGGGGGACTCATTCCCGGTCTGGAATCGGAACTTGAAGGAAAAGCAGTTGAAGACAGTTTTTCTGTCAGTATCCCCCCTGAAAAAGCCTATGGAACCCGTGATGAATCATTGTTGTATGTAATTCCCCGAAAAGAATTTGAAATGAGCGATCAGCTCAAGGTAGGGATGCAGTTTCAGGCCCAGAATGAATCTGGAATTCAACTTCTGACAATTTCTAAAATTGACGGCGATGATATTACTGTCGACGGCAATCATCCTCTTGCCGGAGAGACACTGAATTTTGACGTAACAGTAAAGGAAATCCGTGATGCCACAGCTGAAGAACTTTCACATGGCCATGTTCACGGACCTGGCGGACACCAACACTGATTTTCAATCCTTTCTCCTCTATTGATTTAATTTTAATATGGGCAATTCCGTATATTTGGTTTTTTTAAAATCAAATATACGGAAAAATAATGAGCCTTTCACACAAAATTCCTTGTCTCAATCTAAAATGTTGTATTTGAAGATTGATGCAGGAATATGTACAGGTTTGCTGTCAGGAAAATGCGATGATCCCTGAAAAAAAATTTGATTTAAAATATGAATGCAGAGACGGAGAAGTTTTTTTTCATAACGGGATTGTCATCTCACGTCAGGAACTGGACGCGCTTTTTAAGATCAAGGCTCTTGTTACCTGTTCACCCAGTTTTTTATGGATGCAGTTTCTGCGGATGAAAGAGAATGAAGATTCGCTTTCCATCCGTTTTACAAGATCAAATTTTAAAAGAAAGCAAAAAGCCCTGGAGATTTTACGTGATGCAGGTCATTATGATCTTGGTATTCAAGAAATTTCAGAAAATAAAAAGAATATGATTCAGATGAATTTTACAAATATTAAACCCGATTTTAAATCATTGATTCCCTGTGTTTAGGCGTCCTTCTGAGAAGTTCACAAAAAGTCTGCAAAGTATTTTTGCTGCATTAAAAAATCTTCCGGCAGTATCGGTTTTCATTCAATCCGAAAAAGATTGTAATGCCATCAGCCCGGGTGAATGATGAAGGTATTTCTTCCCATTTCTTTTGCTCTGTAAAGCATTTCATCTGCCATTGCAATCAGGTTTTCATTGGAAAAGTTTGCTTTATCGGTCATCACTCTGGTTATGGATGCTCCGCCGATGCTCAGAGTTACATAGGGAGATGCTTTTGAATTTCCATGAGGAGTATTCCTGTCCAGAACCGCATTTCGTAATTCTCTGGACAGATTTTCAAGTAAAGAAGAGTCCACGCCGGGAAGGATAACTGCAAACTCTTCGCCGCCGTATCTTGCGCAGATTTCACCTCCTCTTTTGAATTTAGATTTTATGACTTCTGCCACGCTTTTCAGGCATTCATCTCCTTTCAGATGTCCGTAAGAGTCGTTGTAGAGTTTAAAAAAATCAATATCGCATAGAATCAGAGACAGGCTGTTTTCAGATCGTGCGAGGCGTTTGATTTCTTCTGAAAGTCTGATGTCAAAGTAGCGGCGGTTGTAAAGGCCGGTCAACCCGTCAGTGATGGCGATTTCTTTAAGTTTTTGGTTTGATCGTAACAAATCCTGATTGCTTTTCTCCAGCTTCTCGCTCAGAAGTTTTCTTTCTGTAATATCTCTGACAATTCCTGTAAAATACACATCGTCCCAGAGATGCATTTCGCTGATTGCCAGATCCATGGGGAATGTGGATCCGTCCTTTCTGAGGCCCGTAACTTCCCGGCCGATTCCGATTACTTTTTTTTCGCCGGTTTCCAGGTAGTGATTGAGGTAGTCGTCATGCGAGGAACTGTAGGGTTCCGGCATTAGAATTTTTACATTTTTTCCTGTGACTTCTTCGGATCGGTATCCAAACAGATTTTCAGCTGCAGGATTGAATGATATAATGATTCCTTTTTTGTTAATGACAATGATTCCGTCCAGAATTGTATTTATGATGGAACTCAGCCGCTCTTCGTTTTCTTTCAGAAGGTATTCGCCTGTAGAAATATCGGCAAATAAGCTGTTGACAGATTTTGAGAGGTCGCTCAGCTCGTCATCGCCTTTCAGAAAAATTTTCTGTTTGCGGTCTCCCTGAATGAACTTTGAGATGCCTTCTATGATGGTTTCTGTTCTTTTCGCGATCAGAAAATTTACTGCAAATAAAAGCAGAATTGACCCTGCCAGCATTCCGGCCCCGGTTAGAAAAAGCTGCAGAAGGAAATCCTTTTTAATCATTTGGTAATGATAATTCAGATCGGTTTTGTAGTAGATAAAGCCGCATTCTTTTTTTATAACCTGTCCTCTATGAGAAGATTTACAGAGTGAAGAATAACCCTGTAGATACCGGCCCTTTTCTTCCATAAGAATGACTGTGGAATTGTTCTGAATTGCTTCAGAAACAGCATTTTTGTCAAGTTGATAGGGAAGTTGGTTGATAGTTTCTCCAATATCAGAAAATGAAGTGGATGCAAAGACAATTCCTTCGGGATCCGCTGCAATCAGGTTGATCATATCTTTTTCGGATGCATATGAAGAAAATATATTGTTGATGTTTTCAGGATGGTTTTCATTGATTAAGATTTCAGAAATTCCCTGAAGAACATTCAGTCGTTCGCTCATGTTTCTTTCGCCGATTCGGATCTGTCTTGCACGGGAGATATTTAAGCTGATGATATATCCTGATAAAAGAGAAAAAATAATAAACAGCAGTGTAAGAAGCGGCAGCTGATATCTTAAACGTTTATAAATTTTCATTTGAAACTATTTTATGAACTCATCGGTAACCAGATTATAGATTTCCACTTTTTTCTTAATTAGCTGATTGTCAAACATTACCTGGTTGATTTTCTGCAGAGATTTTTCGATTTCACTGAAAAGCTGTAAATTTTCTTTTCTGTCTGGTATATGCAGACCTTCAAAACTCTGGATGACTTCTTCAGGTGTGATCTTAAGTCTTCTTGCTATGATCTTTGATGCATGATTCGGTTTTTCATTTAAAAGTCGGACAGCCCAGAACCATTCATTTACAACATTTTGGATGAGTGATTTTTGATTTTTGATAGCATCTTCGTGAAAGACCAGAACATCGACAATTTCATTTTTTATTTCTTTGCTGCTGAATATGATTTGCCCGCCCTGATTGATTAATTTTGTTTTTACGGGTTCAAAAGTAACGACGGCATCTACTTTTTGATTTAGAAAATCTTTTTCCTGTTCATTGATGTCTATTTTTATAATTTGAATGTCAGAAGCTTTCATCCCGTGAATTTCAAGCGCCCGAGAAAGAACATAGGCCCCCAGAGCATTGCTTTCAACGCCGACTTTTTTCCCTTTTAAATCTTTAACGCTTTTTATATGATTTCTGGCAATGATAACATCACCGCCGTCTGAAATATCATGAATCAGAACAATTTTAACTGGAATCCGGTCCTCCCGAAGTAGAAGGACTTCGTCTGCTGTAAGGCTGGCTCCTTCCAGAGCTTTATTTCGAAAAGCACGCAGCACTTCGCTTGCGGAAGGGTATTCTACAAGGCGAATTTTTTCTGTATCCCAGCGCTTTTCATGCTGTGCTACATACAAAGGTTCATATCCGGGCCAAACATTCGTTCCGATTCTTAAACTGCTTCCGGAGGGTTCGCAGCCTAAGAGAAAAAGCCCGCCAAGAAGGATCAGTGTTGTTGAAAAATTTTTCACAATGGAATCTCCCCGAATCGATGTATAACAGAAAAATTGAAAAGTTCATATGTTTATCTAATTGAAATTAAACAAATTGGATCATCCAACTTTTATTGGATACCTGAATCCTTTCAAATATTTTTTATGGAACTGCTATTTTTATTAAATGTATAAGACTGAAAAAACTGAAGATTGCCAACACTTTCAGGTTTCAAGACTGCCTGAAATGTTAAAACGGGCTTTGTATCGAGTAACAGCAGGGTTGTTTTTGATGAAAAATCTCCAGAGGAGTTCCTTTCCCGCAGAAATACCGATTCTTTCCGATACACCGATCATTTCTTCAGAGATTTTTATGCCCTTCCCAATCCATACCGTATCGCAGTCCAGAATCATTCCATTTAAATTTTTATCAATTTTCATTGCCTGGCAGAGTCTGGCTGGACCGTTGCAAAGGTTATGATTCCTGTGTTTGCGGTTTTCAGACATGATTTCAATTCCATCGATCGGTTCAACGGCCCTGATTAAAACAGCCGCCCCTATACCTTTATCTTCCGTCACAATATTCATACAGTAATGCATGCCGTATGTGAAATATACATACAGGCGTCCGGCAGATTGAAACATAACTTTGTTTCGTTCTGTCATGCCGCGGTGAGCATGGCAGGCAGGGTCATTTTTTTCATGATATGCTTCAGTTTCCACAATCATTCCGGACAGAATTTGTCCATTCAGATCTCTAAATAAATATTTCCCAAGAAGGCTTTTGGCAATTTCAAGCGTCGGTTTGGAAAAAAAGTTCCGGGGAAGCGGCCTGTAATTTTTATGCTTCATTCTGACGATTCATTTCAAGGCGAATTTTAGGGAGTTTCTCAGGGAATTCCTTCTGGATGTATTCCAGGAGTTTTTCGCGGATCTCGCATCGAAGATCCCATGAGTCTGAAGCGTCCCGGGAACTCATTAATGCACGAAGTTCGACTGTAGAATCTTTTAAATTGGTGACCTGAAGTGAGCAGACTCTGCCGTCCCATAATTTTGATTTTTTTAAAAATTCTTCAAGCCGGGATCTGATAATCTGTACTGGAATGGAATAATCTGCGTAAATAAAAACAGTTCCCAGAAGATCTGATGTTGTTCTTGTCCAGTTCTGAAAAGGCTTTTCCAGAAAATATGTAATGGGAAGCACCAGACGCCTCTCATCCCAGATTTTCACAACAACGTAGGTTAGTGTGATTTCTTCAATTCGCCCCCATTCGCCCTCCACGATGACAACATCATCAATTCGAAACGGCTGTGTAATTGCAATTTGAATTCCCGCGAAAAGAGCGCTTATACTTTTTTGCGCTGCAAGACCGGCAATGATTCCCATAATCCCGGCTGATGCAAGGATGC
>JAOUOA010000239.1 GCA_029880625.1 Spirochaetia bacterium | reverse complement strand
CAGAATAATAGAATCATTTCTTTTGAATCCTTTCAACATGTAGTATATGGGTAAGGGTAGTGAGCTGCTGATTTGTTCAGTATAAAAAAATATTCTAAAAATTAAGGGTGTGAAATATAATATGATGAGAACAATCAATCGCAATTTTGGGGTAAGTTTAAAATAAAATAACGCGGCAAAAAACGGAAAAATTAAATAAAACTGTTCTTCTAGGGCAAGCGACCAAAAATGTGTATGCGCACTGTCAAAAAAATTGGAAAGATACAGCGCATCATAAATTGTTAAAGAAATTTGATTTTCAAAAAAAAATATTTTCTTTGAAATTTCATCTGTGAGGGGAAAGTTTTTGTATATTATGATTCTGATTATATATGATAGCGTGATAAGTAAAATAAAAAAATAAAAAGCTGGGTAGATCCTCATACTTCTTTTGATGAAAAAATTTTTATAATCAATTTTTTTTGTTTTTTTCCAACCTGAGTTCAACCCTGCAGAAATTAAAAATCCGCTCAGGATAAAAAACATATCAACTCCGGAAAAAAAACTTTCCAGGAAAAAAAATAAAGAATTTGAAATTACTTTAGTTTCAAATCTATGTATGTCTGAAACATAGTGGCTGATGAGAACAGCCACTATAGAAAAAGCTCTGATGCCATTCAGCGAACTAATTTCATTGTTACGAAATTCAAAAATGGATTTGATTGCATTTGTCATCATTTCAATACAAATTTATGATTATGTTGCTTCATATGACGCGTCAACCAAAAAAACTTCAAATTAAATTAATAGCTCATGAAAAGGAGATGATTTCGAATAAAAGGATTTATGATGTAACTGTAATAATTCAAATTGCATACTGATTAAAAAAATACATCCGAAGTAAAATGAAACAGGGGATTTTATCTTAAGGAAAAATAAAATAAATGATCAGTCAGAGTTGTATTTGTATGGAAGCGCTGTCCCTGAAAGTCAGAAAAAACGACTTGAAAACTACCGGTCCACCTGATTTTAATAAAAGATCTTCTCCGCAAAATATGAAATAATATTTACCCCCGTATCAATAATGTTTTATCAATATGAGGAACTGACAGAAATTCCTTGTTGTGATAATGTTTTTTTAAAAGTTGGACAAGGATGGTCACAAAACTTAAATCTACCGGGAAAAAAGTCGTGATTAGAGAAGACAATCCTGGATTTTTTAGCTCAATTGACTGTATGCAACGGATTACAGTCATAATTATTTATAAATGATTTTTTTAATCATTTATATGTTTGCTAAAAATGTAAGATTGGTTATCACAGGCATTGGGAGATTTAAATGCAGTATTTAACCCTACAAAAAAAATTTAAAAAACTCTAAGTTTTTTAATTCTGAATAAATCATTTGTGATATGATCTACTTAATTAGAAAAGTAGGCAAATTTCTTTACCGTTACTCTGACCATATTAATGATCACGCAGCTGTTATGATTTAAAAAAACTATTTCCTTTTATAAAAAACTTTGATAATATGCCATCAGAAGGTTATATAGCGAAGTAAATCATATAGTGTTTTATGCTTTACATCTTGATTGGATGCAGGAAGATCATCGAATGATTATGTGGCAAAGTTTTTGAAAAGATTCACAAAGAATTATGATCAATATACGACAAATATACTTCAAAGAAGAGCAAAAAGAAAAGCTATCGCCTCTTTTTGTCCCTTATGATAATTCCCATTCCAATGAACCTGAATGGGTTGAATACGGCGTTATTCTGAAATCATATAAAGACGGCTTTTATAAATCTTCAGATTATACTGGAGTTTTCTCCTGGAGGTTTGAGGATAAAACAAAAATATCATCTGAAACATTTATTGAATTTATTGAACAGAATCCAGGTTATGATGTATATTTTATAAATCCTTTTCATATCGTTGGTCTTCAGTATGATAATGTCTGGAAGCAGGGCGACAACAGTCATCCGGGTTTAATGAAACTGGCGCAGGAAATTTTTAATAATATTGGCTATAAAATTGATCTGACAAAAATCATAACCCGGCAGGAGGATATGCTTTTCAGCAATTACTGGGTTGGGAATCAAAAGTTTTGGAAAAAATATATACAGTTTACCGAACCTGTATATGAATACGTTAAAAACCTGCCCGAAGGTAAATTTAAAAAAAGAATATACAGAGATGCGAAGTATTTTTATAAAGTAACGAATATTCCATTCCTTATGGAAAGAATGTTTAATACACTGCTTTGTATTGATTCCGATATTAAATATAAAGCCTGTATGCTCAATTATAATGAAGATGATTATTTTAAAATAAAATACGTGGGAGATATTCTGGATAAATACCTGCCTTTTATTAATAAAAAATCTGGTTTGGTTTTTATAGGTAAAATCCATTCCTTGCTGCCAGAATTTGTAAAAAATATTTTTAAAAATATTTTTGATATTCCGGGAAAAAACAGCAACATACAAAATGAATAATGATTGATCATTGCCCTGTATGCAAAAATTATAGAGATTACTATGCAATTCCAAAAACAAAAAATTAACAATCTCATACTGATTGTCCCTGACGTTCACGGCGATGACCGGGGATTTTTCATGGAATCTTATAAAAAATCGGTTTATGCTGATAACGGCATGGATTTTGATTTTGTTCAGGACAATCATGCTAAATCAGGAAAAAACGTTCTGCGCGGTCTTCATTACCAGCTCGATCCCATGGCACAGGGAAAACTTGTACGTGTTGTAAGGGGCGCTGTGATTGATGTTGCTGTAGATGTTCGCAGGTCTTCTTCTACCTTCGGCCAGCATGTGGCTGTTGAATTAACTGCAGATAATAAGCATATTTTCTGGGTTCCTTCAGGATTCGCCCATGCCTATATCACTCTTGAAGATAATACGGAATTTCTGTATAAAACTACCAATGAATATTCACCGGAGCATGAAAGAGGAATTCGATTTGATGATCCGGACCTGAGAATCCAATGGCCGGTTGACTTAAAAGATATAAAAGTTTCAGAAAGAGACAGAAATCTGCCCCTCCTGAAAGATCAAAAGGATCTATTTAAATGATTTTGTTATCCGGCGAATCCGGTCAGCTCGGCCAGGAACTGATCAGAATTTTTCAAGAAAAGAAAATTGAATATTCTGCGCCTTCTCTTTCGGAATGGGATGCCACCGATAAAAATAAAACATTACAACTTGTGCAGGAAATACATCCTGATGTTATCATTAACTGCGCTGCCTATACGGCTGTAGATAAAGCAGAAGAAGATTCCGATACGGCCTACAGGGTGAATCGGGATGCGGCGGCTTTTCTTGCAGAAGCTTCCCTGCAAAACGGTTCTTTTTTAATTCAGGTTTCTACGGATTTTGTCTTTTCTTCATTTGAATGCAGCGGCGTAAAAGAAGTAACGCTTTTTCAGCCGGAAGATCCCACCCATCCACAGTCTGTGTATGCCGCATCCAAAGATGCAGGCGATAAGGAAGTCTTAAGGATTCATTCTTCAGGCAAAAATATAACCGGCGCATCTGTGATTCGCACAAGCTGGCTTTATTCAAAATTCGGAAACAACTTTGTAAAAACAATTGTAAAGCTTGCTTCAGATCCTTCAAGAGAATCTTTGCGGATTATTGAAGATCAAATTGGACGGCCTACATGGGCAAAACGTCTTGCCGATTTTATTATTGCATACATAAATAAAAAAAATCTCCTTTCAACGGGTGAAAAAGATTTTTCAGGTGAAATTCTGAATTTCAGCAATAGTGGAATTGCAAGCTGGTATGATTTTGCCTTTGAAATTGTTCAAATTTCCCATAAGATTGGAGAAATTCAGCGAAAAATTCCTGTTTATCCAATCAATACCGAAGAATACCCCCTGCCTGCAAAGCGGCCGCATTTTTCTGTTATGGATTTGAAAAAAACCAGAAGGATCATGAGGGAAATCCCCCACTGGAAAGACGATTTGCGGGAATATTTTAAGGATTTAACGGGAAAATAAAATTAAAATTGTATGATCCTGTATATTTAAGGATATGAGGAGTTTATTTTGAGAAAGATATTGGTTACAGGCGCTGCAGGTTTTATCGGCGCAAATTTTGTTTATTATATTTTAAAAAATTTCAAAGATGACCAGGTCATTGCCTTTGATAAGCTTACTTATTCAGGCAATCTTGCAAATTTAAAAGAATGCGAAGGAGATAAAAGATACTCTTTTATCCAGGGAGATATCACAGAAAAAAAAGATCTTCAAAATGCAATTACAGATCAAATCACGCATATTGTCCATTTCGCAGCGGAAAGCCATGTAGATCGATCCATTACGGGACCGGAAGAATTTATCCATACGAATGTAATCGGAACATTTCGCATACTTGAGCGAATTCGTGAACTGAAGTGGACAGAACAGGGAGGAAAAAAAATGCTCCATGTTTCAACCGACGAGGTTTACGGAACCCTGGGCAGCGAGGGTTTTTTTACCGAAGAAACCTGTTTTCAGCCGAATTCTCCTTATTCGGCAAGCAAGGCATCTTCGGATCATTTTGTGCGTTCTTATTTTCATACATACGGACTGCCTGTGGTAACTACAAATTGCTCCAACAATTACGGCCCTTACCAATTCCCTGAAAAATTAATTCCGCTCATGACCATTAATGCTCTTCTGGGGAAGCCCCTTCCTGTTTACGGAAAGGGAGACAATATTCGCGATTGGCTTCATGTTGAGGACCACTGTTCCGCCATTGAAACGGTGCTTGCTAAAGGAAAAACAGGCGAAACATATGCTATAGGCGGAAGAAGCGAAAGAACAAATATGGATATTGTGAATCAAATCTGCGCCATCATGGATGAATTACATCCTGAAGGCAAACCGCATTCTTCTCTGATTACTTATGTTAAGGACAGACTGGGGCATGATTTTCGATATGCCATTGACTGCTCTAAAACAGAAAATGAACTCGGATGGAAGCAGAAGCATACTTTTGAAGAGGGTTTGAGACAAACAGTAGAATGGTATCTTGCCAATCAGAAATGGTGGGAATCAATTTTAAGCGGAGAATATAAAGACTATTATAAAAAGCAGTACGGGAATTAACTTCAGATTCTGTAAGCTGCGAATGACGATGATTTCATCAGATCTTTTAGAAATGTTTATGGTTCTTCACCGGGATTTTAAAAAATCCTGTCAACTGTAATATCATTCATCGCTTTTGATCAATTTATAACAGGGATTTCTATGAGTAGCATTAAAAAAGGAATTATACTTGCGGGAGGATCCGGAACGCGCCTTTATCCTGCAACCATGGCTGTATCCAAGCAGATTCTACCTGTTTACGATAAGCCAATGATTTACTATCCTCTGACCACTCTCATGCTG
>JAOUOA010000238.1 GCA_029880625.1 Spirochaetia bacterium | reverse complement strand
TCAACATTCCTGCAAGCCTTCCGGAACCGCATCCGAGATCTGTTGCTGTATTTACACCAGAAGGAATTAAAGAGCATATTTTTTTGCCGTAAAATTCCGGATCTGCCCAGATAGACTGGCGTTCCTCTTCATCATCCCGGGCATTTTCAAAATGCTTGAGAGTAACAAGGGAGCGTTCTTTTATTATAGAAGAAAGTCGCTCCAGCTCTTCTGTATCCAGATATGCTTTTTTTTCAGAAGTAAGTTCTGAATTTTCCGAAGGAAGATTTTTTATACCGAATATTTCAAGAAGACTGAGAAGTTTCTGACCGGATGACCCATTTGATGAAGTGCCGGAGATTTGATAGTAAACACGGGCTCCGTCTCTCCTGAATTCAAGGATCCCTGCATCGGATAAAATTTTTAAATGCCTGGAGATGCGGCTCTGGCCCATATTCAGAGCGTACATAATTTCATTTACAGAAAGACTGTTTCCGTCCAGAATCCCAACGATTTTGAGTCGGGTCTCATCGGCCAGGGCCTTCAATGTAGATACAGGCTGCAGCATATCAATATATCAATATATCTTGATATGCTGTTTTTGTGCAAGAACTTTACAATAAAAAACCTGAGTCGAAAAATTAATTTTTTCTACATAACCTCATCAGTTTTCCTTTGATAAACATGCTGGCTGTGTTAAAATTGATTTTCAAATGAGCGCAAGACTCCACTTTGTTGTTCTCATACCCCTTCCTTATACAAGACGTAAAATCACAGCAGTTGCATCATCGTTCGGCTCAAAACCGTTACGAAATCTATCCACTTCTTCAAAAAGAATTTCCATAATTTCTTCCGGCTTCTTTTCTGCATTTTCCTGAATTACTCTATAAAAGCGGTCCATGCCGAATTCTTCAAGTTTTTCATTATTCGCTTCAGAAATACCGTCCGTGTAAAGAACGAGAAGATCGCCAGGACTGTATTCAACAATTTTTTCCATGTATTCTGTTTCAAGATAAATACCGAGAGGCTTGCCGCTGGAAGAAAGCTCTTCGATCTTTTTTTCTTTAACTCGATAGAGAATTTGATTATTATGACCGGCAGAAGCAAGCCGGATCCGGCTCATTTCTTTTTCAATCTGCACAAGCATGGCCGTTACAAAAATTCCCGTTTGAGTTTTTTCATAAATTTCCTGATTCGCCTTTTTTAAAGATGCAGCCGGATCCAGATATCTGGGGATAATGCCGGAAAGAAGGGTTTTTGAATATTCCATAAAAAGCGCAGCAGGGACACCTTTCCCCGCAACATCGGCAACAACAATTGAGATTCTATTTTCGGAATGGTACAGCAGATCATAAAAATCTCCGCCGACTTCTCTGCATGCCCTGTATCGGCAGGCGGTATAAATTCCGGAAATTACATCCGGCAGTTCTGTCAGAGAATTCTTCTGAATCATGGCTGCCGTTTCCATATCGCGCCTGTACTTTTCAAGCTGCTCTGTCTGCTTTTTGGATTCAATACGGGACATGGCAGAAGCAAGCTGGGAAGCCACTGTAGACAGCACCTTCAGCTCAAAATCATCGAATACTTCTCCGTTTTTCTTATCCGCTGCATTCAAAACGCCAACGACCTCAGCTCCCCGGATAATCGGCACAGAAATAAAAGATTTCGTCTTATAGCGCTCGGGCTGAAACGAATAATCATCCAGGTCCGTTTCTATATCGCGCACCAGCAGGGCTTTGCCTGTTAAAAAAACAGACGAACAAACGCCTTCTTCAGGATCGATTCTCAGATCATGATCCTCAACACTGAACCCGACCATGCGCATCAGTTTGAAATGATTTGTCCCGGATTCTTTGATTACAAGCGAAAGCCTCCCCACTTCCAGAACATTTCTTATGGATTTCATGATGCCGTCCACAACCTCGCTTATGTCTTCCGCCATGCGAAATTCATTTGAAATTGTGTAAATACAGTCCAGCTCCTCCGCGCGGAGCTTAAGCTCATTATAAAGCTTCCTGTTGTAAAGCGAGATACCCGCCATATTGGAGAGATAGGATAGAAGCCTGACATCCATATTTGAAAAATTTCTATTATCCATGGTATTTACGACTTCCAGGACTCCGACAAATTTATCCAGGGCAAGCATGGGGACTGCAAGAAGGTTGCGGGTAACATAGCCGGATTCGCGGTCAAATTCATGCATGACTCTTTCGTCAGACTGCGCATCGTTTACAATAATGGGGGACTGATCTTTTGCGCATAGACCGGCAATCCCCTGGCCGACAGGGACTCTTCTTGCCGCAAGGATTCCGCCTCTCTGGCCGAGAGCTATATCAAAGATTAAATTATTTTCAGTTTCATCATAAAGCAGAAGAGAAGAGCCTTCTGTATTCAGAAGTTCTCTGGCCGAATTCATAATAATAGTGAGAAGACTTTGAAGCTCTTGCTCGGAATTAATACTTACAGAAATTTCATTGATTACCCTTAGGCTGATCCCCCGAACCTGTTTCATGCACATCTCTCCGATTCATTTATTGCTCCTGAATCAATTTGAGAATTTCTGCAGTAGCTTTGCTTTGATTCAGAGTATAAAAATGAATCCCTGGAGCCCCGGCGTCAAGAAGTTCACGACACTGGTTTGCTGAATATTCTATGCTGGTTCTGAGCAGTTTTTCTTTATTATCTCCACATTCTTGCAGAGACTTGACCAGCTCATCAGGAATCCTGCATCCCGCCATAGCGGTAAATCGTTCAATCTGCTTGAGCATGGTAATGGGCATTATGCCGGGCACAATTGGAATTTTAATATTTTTTTTTGCACATTTATCAATGAAGTCAAAATATGCATTATTATCAAAAAAAAGCTGTGTTACAAGAAAATCAACTCCTGCATCTACCTTCTTTTTTAAATTTTCAATATCTTTTTCCAGATTTTTTGCTTCAGGATGTTTTTCTGGATAACAGGCTCCCCCCAGAGAAAAATCCAGTTTATTTTCACGAATAAAGGCAATCAGTTCACTTGCATGAGAAAATCCATCTTCTGTTTTCTGAAATACCTCCTGACCCTGGGGAGGGTCGCCACGAAGCGCCATAATGTTTTTAATGCCGGATTCTGAAAGAATTCTTAAATTTTCGAGAATCTCAGAACGAGATGCGCCGACACATGTAAAGTGCGCCATTGCAGGCATGGAAAACTTATTCTGGATGGTTTCTACCCACTCTTTTGTTTTTTCCTGGGTAGTGCCTCCAGCTCCGTAGGTTACAGATACAAAATCTGGATTTAAATATTTTAAATTTTCAATGGTTTCATAGAGATTTTTCTCTCCATTTTCATTTTTAGGAGGAAAAAATTCAAAAGAAAAGACTGATCTATTACTGGAAGCTTTTTGATAAATGTCCGATATTTTCTTCATAACAGTGTAGAAGTTCCATGATTTTTAAATGGAACTGTCTTTCAAGGAAATAACAATTAAATAGTAACCGGAAAGATTCTCAATATCAACTGACACAGGAGTTTCCCCAGGATTTGAGAAGCTCCAGTACCCGAGAATTTCAATTATATATGGATAAAGAACAAATAAAAAAAATAGCAGGTCAGATAATAGATAGAGCTGCGAGCATAAATTACTCCAGGCTGCATGAAATACTTCAAAGTCCTATCTACAATTTCTTTTCCATGTCTCTTACATTTGCAGCTACATTTTTGCTTATCCTTCCTGTATTTTCAGAAATCAGCCTGAGTGGATTGAGGTTTCTGGCTATTCTCGACAGATGGATTCTTGCATTTTTTACTTTTGAAATGATCTTACGATTGACCACAGGAAAGAAAAAATACATCCGAGATCTCTTTTTTCTGGATTTTATTACAATCTATCCTCTTTTTCTTGAAGTATTCTTAAAAGTTTCACTGCTCTCTCCCGGAGAAATTATGGAATTCCCCGGACTTCTTCTTCTGAAAGGAACCAGGGTCATCCGGCTTGTGTATTTTTTTCAGTTTTTTTATTTAAGACGTCAGCTGGGTATGGTGACGAGTGCAATCAGTTCTGTCGTTAAAGCCAGATTTTTTCTAGGCATATCCACCTTTGTTTTTATTCTGATCATTATGGTTGGAATGCTCATCGCATTCATGCATCACAGACTCACAGAAACCCAGAAAACAATTCGCGTTGAAAGAATTGCCGGACATGCACGAAGCTACGGCATCGCAAATACTCAGCAAATATTCGAAGAATCCATTTTAAGCATCAAACAGACAGGTCCGGGAAGAAATTTTGAAATTATCATAAAAAAACCGGATTATGTTAAAAAATATTACCGTTACAACAGAGACTTTATTCAGATTGACGGAGCAACTCCGGGAAGTTCCATCCAAATCAGCTTTAAAGATCTCAATCAAAAACAGCTTTATGTAGAACTGGCACTTCTTCTTTCAGGCATTGTTGTCATTGCATCCATACTCTTCAGTTTGAACCGTTATCTGGACACTCTAATCCTTGAACCTGTGGATAGAGCCATTCGTGTCGCAGAATTGAGGATCCGGGGTGAAGAGATTACAGACAGCGAGATTCCTCAAAAACCATTTACTGAAATTACGATCCTCATCAACAGTATAGACCGGCTTTATCAGAAGATGAGAGCCCCAAAAATGCCCATGAAGAAAATCCCTTCTTATTCAAAGACTGCAGGAAAAAAGAAAACTGTCAGGCGCTTAAAATAACCGCCTGAATCATTCCTTCTCCTGAACGAATGCTTCCCAGGCTTTTTGCAAAAACAACACCTGGCAAAAACTTTTCTTTTTCAAGTTTTTGCGCAGTCCCGGGACGGGATGAAGTCACCAGAAGATCTCCGGGCATGATTTCGCCAGCTTCTGCACTTACCTTGAGATTAACGACTCCCACGAAAGAAACCAGGGCAAATTCAGAATGCCTGGTCCCTCCATCAGAAGGAGGTGGATAATCTTCGGGGATGTTTAAAATCAGAGAAGCTGCTCCCACAACAACTCCAATCACACCAGAACTGCCTGGATTTCTGGATTTCTGCAAAAAGCCGGCTCTGTCTCTGGATGCAATCATAATATCGCCAGGCGACAGGACATCGGCTCTTTCAACAGGAAAATACCTGGCAATGGAATCGATCCCCTTTTCGCTAAAATAAAGAGAATTTTTAAAAAGAGATTTATTATTACAGAGGAATGCCCAGTCAGAACTTTTCACTCCACGTACATCATCTTCGCCTCCCGCAACAAGAGAAAACCCTTTTTCAGAATAAAAGGAGCCTCCCGGGCCGCTTCTTGAAAAGCCCTGGATTCCAGAACCTTCTTTGGGACAGATCCCCGCAACACCGGAGATCTGACCAGTCCCGATAACACCATCGTAACCGCGGCCGAGGATGCCGGCCCCTTCGC
>JAOUOA010000236.1 GCA_029880625.1 Spirochaetia bacterium | reverse complement strand
AATGTTGTTCATTTTTGTCGGTTTGTGGCGAATTTTGCAGTATTATGGATTTTTAAATTGGTAATAAAAACAATATATCTTCATATTTAAAAAGGATTTACAGAACATGCATCTCAGCAACGTATGGATTTCTGATAATGAAGTCATAACACATATTTATTTTACAAAACTGAAAGAAAATGTTAATTAAATTGATATAATTCTATGATATGTAATTTCAACATGGAATTTTTAATAATAGACAATTGCATTAAAAAAAACAAAATTCAATTTATAATTCTAAAATTCCTGAGCATATTATTATTTTTTCTTTCAACCGGCTGCAGTGATGGGCATCTCAGAGGATATGTTTCTGTTTCGCATGATGGAAAAACCTGGTTTGTTCTGGACGATGACGGCGGCTGTGATGCTGTCGTGCTGGATGGAAAGATTTGGAAATATAAAAAAGGAGAAAAGGTCAGGGTTTTGCCTGGAGTGCATGTGATCAGTTGTCTGGAAAGCGAAATCGAATTTGAGATTCCGAAAGGAGTTGTTTTTCATTTCAACTATTGGGGACCGTAATTCATGAAATTCATTTTAACCTTAATCATTATCGTTCTGATCCCATCCGTTCTGCTTGCGGAAGTATCAGATAAAATGCCTTCTGTTTTTGAGATTGCTCTTGTTTCCGTTATTCTGACTCCATTTTTTTTTATTGCAGGGTATTTCCGCTGGTGGTTGGGTTTGTTATGTCTTCCTTTTGTTGTATGGTTAGCTGCAGGAACTGTATTCTTATGGAATGAAACAGCAATGCGTAATGCTCTTTTCGCAGAACAGGGATGGATTTATTTCGGAAGCCTGATTGTCGGTGATTTTATTAAGGCGGCAGGAATTGCAGGCGGCATCTATCTCGGTTATAAAAATAAAATTAATTCCCCCTGACATATATGATGTAAATTCAGAAAGTTTTACGGACTCAGAATAAATAGTTTACCCGAAAAGAGCATTCTTCAAATAAAATTTTCGATTTTAATTTGAATTCTTCGTTTTCAAGTATAACCGATGCATCGTAAAGAGCAAAAGCATGTTCAAGTTTATTGCCGCTATTTTTTAAAATATCCAGGGATTTATTAATTTCTGAAATTGCTTTTTTTCTGTTGCCTGTTTTGTAATAATATTTTGCCAGAGCGCGATGAGCCGGACCTTCAATGATTTTATAGCTGTGTTGATATTTATTTAAAAGTTTAAAAGATTTATTGAAAAGTGATTTGCTGCGTATTCGAATTGAATTATTTTCTGATCGTATATTTTCTGATACTGAATCAATAATACTTATGAGGCCATAATAAATGTGAGGAATTTGCAATCCATATTCTGTTATCGTTTTATATTCTTCTTCGGATTTTGAAAGAGCCTCTTCTGATCTTTTTTCTAGCAAAAGAACCATTGTATGAAACATGTAGATTGTGATCAGTCCCGGTATGTCCTGCGATTCTTTTGCTTTACTTACTGAGTCATTGATAATTTCTTCGATTTCATTAAAATTAATTTCATTTTTTAAATATTGATAGTATCCTTTTCTTCCGGCTGCCCAGCCCTGATGAATTTTTGATCTGACATGATTCGCTATATCTTCCATTTCTTTCATGCTTTGAACGCCCTCCGTCAGGTTGCCTGCAAAATAATGTCCGATTCCAAGCAATATATAACTGGTCATCATATCCCAGGTTTCACCAATTTGCTTCAGGTACTTAATTGATTTTTCTGCACTTTTGATAATTTCCTGTATATTGTTAAAATATGTTTCCATGAAACTCATACGTTGAAGTGTAAGGCCCATACAATACTGATTTTCTGATTTTTCAGAAATTTTCAATGCACGATTGAGATATTTTCTTGCTCTCTTGAAGAAGCCCAGGCTCAGTAAAATTGTTGCATAAAACGAATAACCGAGAGACAGGTCATAAGGAGTCTGGAGTCTTTCAGCAAGATTTACATGTGCATACCCCGCCCATGCCACATTTTCAACGCTTTTGAAAAAATAAATCTTTTGAAGGGTCATTAGTATTTTTGAACGAAGTTCATATTTTCTTCTGTTTTTTAATGATGTCCTGATAAAAAATGGAAAATAATTATGAATTCCCCTGATCATCAGTTGACCCAATAATCCTGCCCTTGCAGCATTTTTATTTTTAGGCGCCCTCATCCCAATATGCTTCAGAGCTTCTTCCAGTTTTTCAATTGCATTGAAGGCATCGCCTGTTTCCTGAAAATTGATTCCCATTCCCGTTTTAATTTCAGCTGCTTTTACATCTTCTGTATAATAATCGAGGCATTCTTGGTAGAGAGATTGAGAGGCTGTAAAGTTGCCAAGATTCCGATTTGCAGCCGCCATTTTTTGCTTGATGCTGAAAATCTGTTCGTAATCACAATCAGGATTTTTTAATGATAATTCAAACGCCTTTTCGTAATAAAACAATGCTTCTTTGCTTGCATTTTTATCAAATGATTTTTCAGCAGCAGTGAAAGTATAGTAAAGAGCTTTATCCATTATGTTTCCTTCGTAAAAATGATATGCGAGAGATTCTATAATTTCAGAATTATTTTCTTTGTATTCTTCCTCAAAGACTTCAGCCAGTCTTGCATGCAGAAGTCTTCTTGTGGAAAGAAGGAGCGAATTATAAGCGACGTCACGAATAACAATATGTTTAAATATGTATGATAATGGCTGATCTGACTCTACAGGGGTCAGGTCCAGGGTCTCAAGAACTGAAACACATTTTTGAATTGTATTGCTGTCTTTTTCAGGTGTCATTTTTTTTAAGAGGTCAAATAAAAATATTCTTCCGATGACTGCGGCTGTTTTTAACAGGGCCTGTTCTTCTTCTTTGAGCCTGTCCAGGCGTGATAATATGACATCATTCAGGGAATCCGGAATTTTAAAATGATCGATAGAGTGATTGACTTTGAACTTACCATTTTGATTCTCCAGCAATATTTTATCTTCTTTCAGATTGTAAATAATGGATTCAATAAAAAATGGATTCCCATGGCTGTTTATCAATATTTTATGTTCAAGCTGTTGTTGTTCATCTTCAAGATTCAGCTTTTGCCGGATCAATTCCAGAGCATCTTCTTCTGAGAGCTCGTTTAAATTCAGATCCGTATGATTCTCATGATTTTGAATATAAGAAATATTTTCCCATGGACGTAAAATTATGATAAACAAAACAGGTTCGTTCTGCAGATGCGTGAATAAATATTGAAATAATTGAAAGGATGTTTCGTCTATCCAGTGAAGATCTTCAACAACTATCAGAATCTGATTTTGAAATGATCTGTATTTTATTAATTCAAGAATGATCTGAAAAATTCTTTCTTTTTTTTGAGAAAATTTTAATTCTTTTGTTAATGCTTTTTCCTCAGTATTGATTCCCATTAAAACCGCAATTGCTCGGGCCCATTGAATATTTACATCAGGAAGCTTCTGGATTGTTTCTTCAATGGTTTGAAGTTTTTGATCTATGGCGTCATCATGATTCAAGAAAAATAGATTTTCCAGTATTTCCCTCCATACAAAAAATGCTGTGTTTATTTCATATGGATAACAGGCTGTATGAATTATGTTGATTTCTTTATCTTTAATTGTTTCAAGAAACGCTGCTGTAAGTCTTGATTTTCCCAATCCTGCATCGCCGGTAATAGATAATATCTGTGTCGACCCTTCCCTGGACTTTTCAAAACATAGTAAAATCTGCCGGAGCTCATTTTGTCTTCCAATCATTGGGTCTGAATAAATTTCTAAAAAATCATTTTTTGCTGCATCTTCTTTGCTTTTCAGTTTGAAAATTTCGTTTTCAACATCAATTCCTTTCAATTTTACTTTTTCAATTTTTTGAACACTATAACCTTTATCAATTTTACTGCGTGTTGTATAATCGATATGGATTTCTTCCGCTTCGCCGAAGGTCATCAGTCTTGAAGCTAAGTTTGCAGATTTTGAAACAATTGTATAACCTTTCCTGAAAGAAGCTCCCAGATCTCCGCAATAAGATTTCCCTGTACTGATGCCGATTCTGAAGTTATCTATCTGAGGAAAATCTGTTATGTTCTCCATCATTTTTAAAGAAAAATTACAGGCCATCATTTCTTTTTTCTCCAGCCCAACGGGAGCGCCGAATAAAATTAAAAATACAATTCCTTTATCGCTGAAATCAGCCTGAACGATGGTTCCGCTATAATCATCAGCGATGGTCTGCATTTTTATAAATAAATTATTCCATACCCCAACCATTTCTGTCAGTTTTTCAATTTCTCTGTTTTTATCAAACCCTGCGAATACAGCAGTAACTTCTCTAAAATCACCCAGAAAATTTTCTGATCCATAGATTATTTTATTTAGCAGTTTTTTAGAAAGAAACCTTGATGAATGTTTTGCTGTTTTTAAATTAAGCAAATCATGATTGAAGATCGATTGATCAATATTATAATTTATCAAAACCCCGGGATTTTTCAGGACAAAAAAATTACCGCGAATTTCGCCTTTTCTGGATGCTGGGAGAAGATCCCAGAATTTTCTGGATACAACAATCTCAGATTTTTCAGCAAGACGTTCTCCTTCCATGGCTTCTTCAACAGGGAGTCCCACTATATTAGAAACAAGAAAATTTTTCTTCCCTCCCAGAGTCACCTGGTGGATTTCACCTGAGGATAAAGAAATTTTTACTTCAAGTTTTACCTGATGATCAACTTTTTGTTCATTTTCGTTTCTGATCTTCTCCATTACATCAACAGCGCATGAAGAAGCCCTTAAAGCGCAATCTTCATCCGTTTCTGTATTCGTCTGAAGCATGGCTATTAAAACAGAATCGCCTGCAAATTGATAGGTATATCCTCCATAAGATCTTACCTTATTCAATATATTTGTGAAATATTCCGTTAAAATTTCCTGCAGTATTTCTGCAGATCGGTCTGTTTTTCCGCTTTTCCGGCTTAAAGATTCTGCCAGAGGAGAAAAACCTGCAATATCGATAAATAGAATAGAACCTTTTAACTTTTCTTTCCTGTAAATTACAGGAGGATTTTGATTTACCTGCTGTAAAATTCTGTCTGGAATATAGGGAAAAACTTTTTTATACATATTAGGATTTGTCTTAGCGAGATTTGTTTTTATTTAGCTGCATGACTGATCTAAAGAATGATTAAAATTATACACGATTATTTTCATAATTCTTCTAACTTTATAAAGTTAGAAGAATTAAATTCACTATTTTACTGTATTTAACGTTTATAATGATTAAGAATTGAATTTTCTCAGAAGTTATTACGGTCATGTGGATGACAGACAGCCGGAATCACCGGTAAATTATCGATTCTTAAAGCAAATTTTATAAGATTTTTAATCAATGAAATCAGCCATC
>JAOUOA010000235.1 GCA_029880625.1 Spirochaetia bacterium | reverse complement strand
ATTGACGGCAGAAATGCTCCAAGAAGATCTATTGCGGCCCATCGGAGACGAAGCGGCTCTTCTTCATCTGAGCATATCCTGCCAAGATTATTCATTCTATCAGGCCCCATGGAGCCGAGTTCTTTAAGAATCTCAAGGATTAAAAAACGAGTGTTTATATCACGTTTTTTATCCTGGACAATGTCCACAAGGACGACCAGTCCCCATTCCTGATATTCTTTCTCAGGACATTTCTTCATCCATTCTGCAAAATTTGTCAATAGAACGGAATATTCTTCCGGATTACCGGTTGATTTAAGTTCTTCTTCAAGCTTATGAAATTCATCTCCATAATTGATTTCACCCATGATGCAATCCTCCTTTGAACATTTTTTCCAGAACAATGCATTCAATTTAAATTATTGAAATTTTCTGAATCTCCTGATTACAGGATGTTATATACTGTAATAAAAATCAATGAATATTATACAATCAACAGGAAGCAGAGCTTTATTAATGGCATTATTATTTTAAATATACAGAGCAGCGATGCATTTCACATCCTGCTGAATTTTAAGCTATTGAAAATTGATACTCTTTATAATGCATTGAAAATTCTTTTAATTGACAGTCTCTTGTTTTATCCATTACAATATATATTCATACATATTGTAAATAGAAGCAACTCCAGGAGTCTTCAAATGCAAAAATTTTTATTTTTTGTTCTGCTCTTTATAATATCCCCGGCATTTCTTTCCGGAGATATTGTCAGAAAAAATGACCTCTCCATGGAAGAACTGGTCAAACAGTCTGAAATCATCCTGCATGTAAAAAAAAGAAAAAAATACACATCCAGAAGATCCATTCCCATAGACCCGAAGAATCCTTCGAAATATCCGCCTTTTATAAAAGAATTTAAAAATTACGATGTGATTGATGTCATTTATTCAAAAGAAACTGAAATCGAAAAAAGCATATCAGTCGGATTCTACATGAATTTCAGATTGAATATTCAAAGAAAATATTATCTTGAAGACAGAGGTACTTCCTATACATACCCATTATATAAATCGCCTGAGGAAAGCAAACGCATTGAAAGACAGAATGAATTTATCATTTTTATTCAACGGCGCAAGGGCCGCGACAGTGTTGATGAAAAATATAGATTTGAAGCTGTCAATGCAGTGGAGGATATAAAATATAAAAATAAAATTCTTGAAATATTGAAAAACAATAAAAGCGTAAATATCGAATGATATCGTATAATAAATAGCCCGTGCATTATTATATTGACTTGAGAAAATAAACGGCTATGGGCCCTTCCAGTGCCCGACTCAGAGACAATTTCTTCGCTCGGAAAAAGAACCGGACAGAATGCGGCGAATTACAAACAAGAAAGAAGTGGGAGATTTAATTGCAGGGCATCAAATCATCGAAAAGAAGGATAAAGAAAGTCAGCCATGAAATTTTAAGGGGCCTTTTTCAGCACCGGAATTACCCGGTTACAACAGATAACGGCTCATATTTCTTTTTAGGTGTTTTCAGATAGGCGAATTCGATGATTTTTTCAGGGCTCACTTTCGGTTCGGGCTTTACTGAATTCGGGGTATTTTCCTGGAATAAAAATATGCTTCTTGCTGATTCCTCTTTCGTAAGATACTGGTTGATATTTATCTCCTGACGTTTCAGTGTTTTATTAAGCGATTCTGAATGGGCATTTTCGTATGCATTTCCGACGCACATGGATATTTCAGCTCCAGTGGGCTTTAGAAGTTTGATGTAATCCTGAGAGCAATATCTGGAATCTGAATCGGTATGATGTATAAAACCTTTCAGAATCCCGCGATTTCGAATTGCCATTCTCAGAGCCTCACAGACAAGATTTGTATCAAGCCTGTCCGAGATTGCAATTCCAACGATTTCACGGTTTGTAAGATCCATGAGATGAGCACAGTAATGATTTTTACCTCTGACATCATAATACGTTACATCGCCTACAATCGTTGGCATTTTTCTTTTTTCAGGGTCAAGAAGAAGATTCGGATATTTCAAGAGCGAGTGTTTTGAGTCAGTGGGTACCTGTTCTGAAAGCGGCTTTTTTTGCGGCATTTAAGTCCATTTTCACGCATGATTCGGGCAACTCTATGCTTGCCTATGGGCCGTGTACGCTGCAATATTTTCGTCACCGGTCTGTAGCCGGACTGCGGGAGAAATTCAACTACATTTTCAATTTCGCGCAGGATTTCATTGTCAACTTTCTTTCTGATTTCGCGGACATCAAACCGGTAGTAGTATATGGAAACGCTTATTTCAAGCGCTTCACAACTCTGGACGATGCCGAATTCTCGGGCGAGATACTTCCGGATGATTTCTCTTTTCGCCTCATTTCTTTCAAATAATGTTCCGTTTTTTTTAAAATATGAACCGTAAGAGCAGAATCAGCAAGTGTTCCTTCAAGTTCAGCAATTCGTTTTCTCAACGCTATTTCAACCTCATGATCTGCCTGGAAAGTCCCGCCTTCTGTTTCTTTCCTCCAGTTTCTTATGGTTTGAGGGTTAATATTTTCTCTCTGGGCCAGCTGTGCTACAGAACTCTGTCCTGAAATGAGCTCCATGACTATTTTTTCTTTAAATTCTTTGCCGTATCTATTTCTTCGTACCATAGGTCAATTCTCCTGACCCCTTGTTAATTTTCATTCCAGTTTTAAGGGGTCAGTCCAAAGGGCCATACCCTGATGATGATGCAAGAGCTGTCAATAGGATGTACATCCTATTGAGTTGCAAAGCGTCCGGGTGAAATAAATTCCTGATCATGACGGCGACAGCCCGGCCAAAAAACAAGCGAATGCTTTTATGAAATTTAATGCTGATAAAAAAGAGATAGCATGACTAATATTAAAAATAACAATTGACAAAAATGAATCATGTTGTATGGTAATTCAGCATCTATAATGATACATTGAAGAAAATAATATTATGACTGAGGTACGTATATGAAAATAATGTTTTTAATTTCTTTGGTTTTGTTTGCTTCCAGTTCTATTTTTGCTACAGATCTGGTAAATTCTGATGATAAAACTCATTATTACGATGTATGGGACGGAAATACGAAATATCCCAACCAAAAAATTAGCGCCAGAACTTCCCTTTCCAATGTATGTTCTTCAACAGCGAACAAATGTATTGTTATTGTAAAGGGAATCGGACAGATTACAACAGGCGGAAATGAAACTGTTACAATAAAGAACGGCACACTTTCAGATTCCACAGGACAGACTGTAGGCAAATCAAAGCCCTCAACAACTAAACCGGTTTATAACACGCCCAAAAAAACGGGAAATGATACTCCAACCCTTATCTATAATGTAGATCAGAAAGTTTCCATTCTTTGGAATAATAAGTGGTATAAAGGAAAAATCCTTAAGAAGATCGGAAATAAGTATTTTATAACCTATGACGGCTATGAAGCAAGCTGGAATGAATGGGTCGGCCCGGAACGTTTGAAGCCGTTGAAATAAAGTTTCTGCGAAAATTTTAAAGGGGCTTTTTTCAGTACCGGAATTATCCGGTTACAACAGATAGCGGGTCATATTTCTTTTTAGGGGTTTTCAGGTAGGCAAATTCTCTGATTTTTTCAGGGCGTACTTTCGGTTCGGGCTTTATGAAATGCGGGGTACTTTCCTAGAATAATAAATAAAGCGACAAAGACGATGAATATGAAAAATAAGGAGAAGCACATGAAAACAAATATAATACTGATACTGACAATTGTTTTTTCAATCAGCATTATTTCAATTTCCGTATTTTCAAAAAATCCGGAAAAATCTCAATATAAAGATAACGGCGATGGAACCGTATCCGATATAAAATCCGGCCTTGTATGGCAGAAATGCAGTTTGGGACAAAAAGGTAAAAACTGCGGAGGAGAAGCCGGTATGTTCACTCAGAACGATGCAATGAAGGCATGCAGTAAACTCAAACTTGCCGGTAAAAAATGGCGTCTTCCAAAAATAGACGAATTGAGAAGTCTTACATACTGTTCCGACGGGACCGATCCTCAAAAATTAATGAAACACAATGAAAAAGGCGATCCTTACATGTGCGGCTGGTCCGGCGGAAATAATTACGATAAAAAATATCAATTGCCGGTGATTCATTCTGATATTTTTCCCAATACCGTTCCGGATGGATACTGGTCTTCAAGCGTGGATGGCAGAAAAGGTCTTTCCATAAACTTTGGAAACGGCCCCATGAATGATTACGGTCAAAGTTTTGAATTTTTTGTCCGCTGCGTGGCGGAATGGTATTCTAAAGGTTCGTAAGGTAATTTGATGACGAAAAAGCGAATTAATAGATCTGAAAAAAACGAAAATCCAGATCTTCCTCAGAAGGTGTCCGAGGAAAAAATGGCTTCAGGCCCGTCCAGAGCCCGATTCAGAGACAATTTCTTCGCTCGGAAAAAGAACCGGACAGAATGCGGCGAATTACAAACAAGAAAGAAGTGGGAGATTTAATTGCAGGGCATCAAATCATCGAAAAGAAGGATAAAGACGGTCAGCCATGAAATTTTAAGGGGCTTTTTTCAGCACCGGTTCGGACTTTACTGAATGGGGGTTTCCTGTAATAAGAATAAAAAACAAGGTAGAGATTCCCGTGAAAAATGTGTGGACAGTTTGTTGCAACCGCTCATTAATTTACACAGGTGGGGTAACATGGGAAAAACTCTGATAGAAATCGAAAAAGATGTTAAAAACCTGACTATTTCAGAAAAAGAATTACTTGTGGATGAACTCCTTCTTGAAATTGACCCGACTCCACGGGCAGAAGTAGACAGGTTGCGGCATGAGCTCATCAAGCAGCGATATGCAGATGTTGCCGAAGGCAGAGTTCAGGGAGTTGATGGCGAGGCAGTAGTAGCAAAAATCAGAAAATCTTTAAATGAAAAAAATTGAACTTCATCCGGAAGCTGAAGAAGATATCGAAAAAGCGGTCAATTATTATGAGGATAGAAGGTCGGGCTACGGAAATAAATTTCTTGATAATTATGTAAATTCTACGGATTTGATCCGAACTTTTCCAGAGGCAGGAACCCAATACTATGAGAAGGTATTGTTTATCACGCTGAAAGATTTTCCCTTTTCAGTTTTCTACTTAACTCTGGTAGAAAGCATCTTTGTTCTTGCAGTAATCCATGATAGACGCAAGCCCGGATTCTGGCTTGATCGCCTGAGAGATATTCACGTCTGATTGCAATGTTGCATAGGAGCAGCGATATTGTTTCACAGCATATCGAAAGGGGCCTTCCCCTTGTGAACCCCCGATCGGGCGCCGGGAATATCTTTTTACAATATTAACAGCTGCTTATAAAAAAAATTTTAAGGGGCTTTTTTCAGTACCGGAATCACCCGGTTACAACAGATAACGGGTATTATTTCTTGTA
>JAOUOA010000234.1 GCA_029880625.1 Spirochaetia bacterium | reverse complement strand
TCTGAAAGATTTTTTAAACCCATCCGGTCCCTGTATGCTTAAAACTGCATTTTTCGTCGCTTCGCTTCCTGTTCCGGCCGTTGTAGGAACAGCAATAAACGGCTTTGCAGGTCCCTTATAGGGAATGCCTTTTCCTACGCCTTCGAGATGATCCATGACGGAATTTCCAAAAGGCAGAAGTCCTGCAATGGCCTTTGAAGCATCCAGAACGCTTCCTCCGCCTATTGCAAGTACAAGATCAATCTCAGACCCGAAAGTTTTTACTGCATCATCTACAATTTGAGGAGAAGGTTCTCCGGAAACAGTCATTTCCTGAATTCTGTGTTTTATTTTCAGAGCAGAAACAAGTTCTGCAAACCGCTCTGTATTGCGGAAGGATTTTTTTCCTGTAACTATAAGAATGTTTTTATATGACGAAGAGATGAGATCCGGAATTTCTCTTAATCTGCCCTGTCCAAAATGTATACGGGGTATTGTGAAATTTAATGTTTCAAAAGAAAGGGAATTGTCCATACAGGGCAAAATATCCGACAATCTCTGAATTTTCCAGGATCTTTTTTGTTTCTTTCATTTAAAAAAAATATGAATAGGAATCGAATTTTATACGTCAAAAATAGTGATTATTGGATTTCATTCAGTGCAGATTTTCCTTGCACTGCCGAATGCAAAATTCTTATTGAAAAGAACCTGGTTGTGACATAATCCTTGAAAGAAATAAGACGGATGAACGAAAACCTTTCACAGCATCTCAAACAATTTTTTGAGTTATTGGATGATCCTGCGGCGATTCTTGATGAGGAAACCGAAGTGATTGTTGCCGTAAATCCTCCTTTTTGTTCACTTCTGGAAATGAACTGCGATGATTTGATCGGAATGCATCAAAATGAAATTGAGCCTGATTCGCTGAATCATAGCCGGGAAAGGATCGTTCACAGTTCAAAAAATCAGAATTTTTCTTCTGCAACCCGTAAATATTTAAAAACTAAATCGGGAAAATATTTTGGATCTGAAATCCATTCAAAACAGTTTGAATGGAACGGGAATTCATATATTTTTAAAATCTATAAGAGGATATTTGAAGAAGAGCTTCATTCCTTGAATCAGGAACTGATTAATGAAGTTGAACTGCGAAAAATGTATGAGAAACTTCATCAAAAAGAAAAGGAAATCTTAAAATCAATTGCTCTGGGAAATTCTCTAGAGGAAATTCTGAATCAAATTATAACATCAAAAGTTTTTTGTTCTGACAGTTCCCGATGCTCTCTTCTTCTTCTTGACCATAAGTCAAATACACTTCATACATTTGCAGCGGTCGGCCTTCCTGATTTTTACAATGAAGCCATTGATGGAATTTCTCCCGGTCCTTCTGCAGGATCCTGTGGAACAGCTGCCTATACAAAAGAGCCGGTTATTGTTGAAGATATTTGTACCAATCCATTATGGAATGATTACAGGCATATCGCGGAAAAAGCCGGTTTAAGAGCTTGCTGGTCGCTTCCGATTTTAAATTCATCGAATGAAGTTCTGGGAACGTTTGCCGTTTACTATGACAGAAAAAGAAAACCGAATCCTCATGAAATTGAAAAAATTGAAAGCGCTGCAAATCTTGCAGGCATTGCAATTGAAAAATTCAGGAATATTGAGAAGATCACTTCTTCCGAAGAAAGATGGCGGGTTCTGGTTGAAAGCATAGGAGACAGCATTCTGACAGTAGACAGGAACTGCTGCATTCAATTTGTCAATCACCTTCTCGGAAGGTCGAATTTAAATCTTCAGGATATCATAGGAAAAAATATAATAAATTTTATCGCAGATGAAGACCGAGGAGAGTTTGAGACGGCAATATTTCATTTGTTTAATGGAACTGTTAAAAAAACAATTCATATGAATATCAGAAGCAAAAATTCAAAAGAAAATTATGCAATCCGAATGAATGCAATTTATCAAAACCAAAAGCCTGAACATATCATCATCATCGCTACAAATATAACAGATTTAACGCACCTTGAAAAAGCTCTTGCTGAAAGCGAATATGAATTTAAAAAAATTTTTGAAAATGCTCCGTATGGTATGGTGATTACAAGACCGGACGGTAGTTTTAAAGAAATTAATCCTGCGTTTTCGAAAATGCTGGGGTATTCTGTTGAAGAACTGAAACAAATGACCTTTTTCGACATCACTCCTCCGGAAGACAGAGAGATTTCAAAAAAAATAATATCAGATCCTGATCCGAAAAAGCATAGTTTTACGACTTTTGAAAAACGTTATATATCAAAAAACGGCCGGATTGTCTGGGTTTCTCTTTCGATCGTTACGATTTTTAATAGCAACGATGAAATTGATTATTTTATAACACAGGTAGAAGATATTACAGAAAAGAAAAATACAATGGAAGAAAAAGAGGCTCTTAAAAAGAAAATAGAGCTCGGTCAGAAACTTGAAACAATCGGAAGGCTTGCAGGCGGAATTGCACATGATTTTAATAATATTTTAACACCGATTCTCCTTGTAAGTGAAATGATGCTGCTTGAAAAATCAGAAGACCCGGAACTGGAAAAAAGCTTTACTACGATCCGCACAGCAGCTCTTCGTGCAAAATCCTTAATTCGGCAGATTATGCATTTCAGTAAAGGAAGCGGAGAGAGTATCGAACCGGTAAGAATTGATGAGGTTATTTTTGATGTAATGGATCTGATCAAACCCATTCTTCCATCTCAAATTAATTTGCAGACTGAAATATGCGCTAAATCTGAAATCTGGGCATCGCCTGTTCAGATCCATCAGGTGATTATGAATCTCTGCATGAATTCTCTGCAGGCTATCGGCGAAAATAGCGGAACAATAAAAATTTCTCTTTACGAAGAAGATCTTAACCGATCAGATAGTCGATATGTCTGTCTGAAAATTTCGGATACGGGGTGCGGAATATTAAAAGATGATATTAATAAAATCTTTGATCCGTTTTATACAACGAAAGAAGGCCGGAATAATATCGGCATGGGTCTTTCCGTAGTCCATGGAATCATCAACAATTATAACGGGGAGATTTCATTTGAAAGCGAAGTTAATGCCGGAACAACCTTTACAATCAAAATTCCTGCCATTATAAATTTATCGAAGGCCGTAAATGAAAAGCAGTAATAAAAATATCATTCTGATTGATGATGAAAAGGTAATTGTAAATCTTCTTGAAATGATTCTGAAAAAATATAATTTTTCAGTAAAATCATTCAGCGATCCTGGTATGGCGTTGGATTTTGTTCAGGAGAAAAATGAGAAATTTGATCTTGTTATTACTGATCTTTCCATGCCGGGAATGTCCGGCCTTGAGCTTGCAAAAAAAATTAATCTGGTGAATCAATCCATTCCCATTATTATGCTGAGCGGGAATATGGAAAACATATCAGAAAAACCGGATTATATTAAGAGTTATATAAGCAAACCGGTTACGGTTCAAGAATTAATCAAAGAAATTAATAAAGTTTTTTTATCTGATTAAATTTCTGCTGCAGCGGCATTGGGAGTTCTTAAATTACGGAAGATGTACCATAAGGATTATTTTATACGATTAATTCAGCAGTTCATTGTTTTTCTTGCTGAACTTGCCGGGCTGCGTCAGAAGAACGATCCTGATGTAATTTTAATGAAACTTGAAGGTGCCTATCTGCAGTTTACCGGAATGAGTATGACCGCACTGCACTCGCTTACGCCTGAAGGGATCCAAACTGTTTTTAGTTCAACCGGTGAAGTTGATTACAATCGTTTGTTAATCGTTGCGGTTCTTTTCAAAGAAGAAGCAGATACCTTATGGAGTATCAAAGACATTCATTCGGCAAGAATTCTTTATATGAAAGCTGAAAAACTTTTTGAATACCTTGAAGGAGCAGATTCTAAAATCTGCAGTGAATTTATTGAAAAATATTCAATATTGAGTGAAATCAAAGAAAAATTAATTCAGACAGAATTGATTTAATCAAATTCGCTAAAACTTCTTGATCCAAATTGAAGATTATAAAAATTAGCTCATTCAAAAAAAAAGCACGGATACGAATATCACGTGCTAAAAAATCTCGGTTTACGCTGAATAATAAAATATGAAAATTGTTATTAATTATTCCATTTTCTCTGAATATTAGTATATTATAAAGTTCTAATGTTCCGTCAAGGAAAAAATAGTTACACGGCAATATTTAAAATTATAATTATAAAAACTTATTGAAATTTTCATGAAAAATAGTTCAAAAGACCTATATTTTGTATTGTTTTGTGTTTCATTGATTTAAAATGCGGTTATCTGGAGGTTCGATTTGGTAGATCCTGAATGGCATGATTTTTATGAAATTGGAATTGATTTTATTGATTCCGATCATAGAGAACTTGTCTCAATTGTTAAAGACATCGAAAGAACTGAAAAAAATACAGATTACAAAGATCTTCAAAATAACATAATAAAATTTATCGTTAAGGCCAGGGAGCATTTTGCACGTGAAGAATTGTTTTTATCAGAAATTCAATTTCCCGATTTAAAAAATCATATTCAATTTCATAATGAGCTTCTAAATAAGCTGGATATAGCTAAAAGGCTTTGTGAATCATCAACAGACGAACAAGGCGCTGATCAATGTGTTGAAAAAATGATTCATCTTGTAGTTGAGGAGATTTTTAAAGGAGACATTGCGTTTAAAGGGTTTCTTGAGGATGAAGGATATATACAATAAAACAAACCGTACACATTCGTTAGCTCCAGAAGGCTGTTTTCTCATCGTAGTTGCATAAACATAACCATGAAGGAAATGCATAATAAGATCAGCAGTAACTTTATCTATGCGATACTTTATAGACTGCTGAAAACATGTTCATATAAATTAGATTTTCAAAAAATATTTTGTAATTTTGTATTTATCATGGATTTGCATTTAAATTTAAAACTCTGTCAAGTTTAAAATGTATCAACAGAGAATATCTGCACTTCTTTTTTAATCAAAAATAGAGAAATAATTATTATTGTTATCGCTTGACCATAATTCATGAAAATATTATTTTGATTTTTATAAATATGAATTCTATACAGCACAATGATCCGGAACTGGAAAATCTATTGATCATTCTGGCAGAACATCCAGATGAAAAGGAAAATTTGATCCCCAGAATTTTAAAAAAACTGCCCTGGGGATGTCATCCTATTCTTTACATTGAAAAAATTAAAGATCCGCAAAATCGAATTTTAATTCGTGATTCAATAACATTTGAGCTTCAGATCGAAAAAATTAAAGATGATCTTGTTCATCTTCTTCCGGAATACAAATCTCCAGATTTTCTTTTGAAAGCGTCATTTCTTATGTCCTATCTGTCTGGTGAAGATCCTGCAGTCTATGATGAATTTGAAGAATTTTTAAATACATTATCTTCAGATTTTAAAGAACGGCTGGATT
>JAOUOA010000233.1 GCA_029880625.1 Spirochaetia bacterium | reverse complement strand
GAAAATTATACATAGTATCAATTGTTTGGGTAAAAAAAATGCCAGCCGGAACGCTTTCATTGATCTCCTTTCCCGAGCATTCAAACGACTCAGGAATCACATGAGCATCCAGAGACTTTTCCCTGACAAGGATATGAAGGGAGCGGATTTTATAGAGTCCTACGTTTTCAATCAGATCTTTAAATTTCTTCAGCTTTTCCGAAAAATGTTCTTTTAAGTTTTCTTCAGGCATAAATTCAACAGTGAATTTTTTATTTTCTTTATCTATAAGATAAAGAAGAATTTTTTCTGCGCTTTCTTCTTTGTTTTCAACAGTAAAATCTTCATGGAGCCATATATAATTTTCTGAAGACATAGGAGCCGTACTTTCAGGTTCGCGTTCCGGAGCAGAATGATTTTCGCCTGCAGCCGGAACAGCCGTCAGTAACGTCATTGCACAGATCAGGAATAAAGATTTTTTAAGATTTATTTCCATAAAATCACCGTTTGTATTTAATGAGAACCCTGTCAAAAGGCTGAAGATTTTTCCCGGTTGTAAGACTTACAACTTTTGCCCGGTTCCCGTGATTACCGGCAAGAAATTCAATGACGGCAATTTCTTCATCATCCCTGCGGAAAACTGTCGCACGGTGTCCCGCCTCCACCCGGACGACTGGATTTACATACACCATTACAGCATTTTGATTCTGAGGATCCAGGATATATCCCGTTTCCGGATTGATTCTCGTTAAATGTTCAAAAGCGTGATGATAAGAGTTTAATTCAGCTTTTCGGGCGCGGCCGGTTCGCATCAAGTGATTTACCAGAGAATCATACTGTGATACCATGGATTGGTGAAACGCATCCATATGTCTGAGTGCAGGTTTCATCGAATGCTTGTAGGGGATCTTTCTTGCCTCAGCCATCAGAATTTTAAAATTACTGCTGCGCTCCTTTAATCTGTCATACTCTGCTTCAGAGATTCCTCCGTCAATCCGCATTGTGCGGGAATGGGATTCAAGAATCTCACCTGATGAATATCTGTCAAAAACGCCTCTGAGAATTCTTTTCGCTCGTCTATTCTTAAACGTTGGATCATAGGTGGCAATCATCTGACGCATCAAATTATTGTAGTGATCTTTTTGTTTATCCAGCCTCATACGGGTCAGTTTTTCCGCATTACTCAGCTTACTGCTTGCCTTAAAGATGCCCTCATCCATTTTTTCCCTGGATTCTTTCACTCGGATTTCATTGGATGCTATTTCACTTTCTTTTTCATCAATTAATTTTTCATACTTGAGAGTCACAGCGTCCACTTGATTATTTTCTTCGTTCCTCTGAGAAGAAATCAGTTTTGATTTTTCTTTACTGGTTATATCCTTATTTTTTATTTCTTCACGTTTTTTCTCACCTTCGGCTCGGATGGCGGCAATTTCCCTTTTCATTTTTTCGTGAAGATTTTTCAACTCTTCCCTTGAATCAGCCAGATTTTTTTCCGCCGTTCGGGTTGAGGTAAGGACCTCTTTTAAATTCTCTCCTTCAAATTCCGTCACCACAATCTCTTTTTTTGAATCAATATAAAGAAAATATAGATGGGATGCAAAGGCCAGGAGGCCCAGAGTACAGACAAATACAAAAAGAATAAAATACACTTTCCAGGCAAAATTCTTTTTTGACTTTTTGTATTCCTCGTCAAGCGAGTATTTAATCATGCCCGCCCCGTCAACATCGCTGATTTCCGGAGGAAGAAAAATCGTTTTCCCCCGGTCCAGTTCAAACTGATCTATTTGCTCGTCATTTCCCATATTCCATTCCAGTCCGGCGGTGCGCCGGCATTTCTTGTCCGATTTCTAAACCCGGGCTGGTTTAAAGCGAAGATTTTTAAAATACGAATACGCTGTGGGCCAATCCCCTCTGTAATAATAATCCAGTCCGATTTGATATTCTCTGATTTCTTTTTCCAGTCTTTCTGAAAAGTACTGTTCGGGCACCGGAAAATAAATTTTTGTTCCGATCGTTTTTCCTTTTACCTGAACCGTATCCATTTCAAGAAAGTGGATCCCATGATTCACAATATTTTTTTCAATATCATTTTTCACATATTCGGAACAAATGACCGGGATGCGGTATACCCGGGTCAGCCCTTCAAGTCGCGATGATGAATTCACACGGTCGCCGATTACCGTATTGGTCATCCGGACATGAGAACCGATCGTTCCATAAAACACATCGCCGCCGTCAATCCCCACTCCCACTTCAAGAAGCACAGCGCGGAACACTTTTAACTCCTCTCTATTCAATTCCCCTCTTGAACGGACAATTTCTTCTTTTTTCTGCTGCATTTCCTGACGAAGCAATTTTGCAACTTCCTGCACCCTGTATGCCGCCTGTACTGCCTGATAGGACTTATTGATAATTTCATAATCCTTATCTTCATGCAGATTAATGCCGAATACTGCAAGAAGCGCATCGCCGATAATTGCGCTTATGATTCCATCCAGATCCTGAATTTTTCTAATTGCCCGATCATAGTGAAGGTTCAGCAGCTTGATGATATCTGTACCGAGGGTTTCCGTAATATTGGTAAATCCTTTAATATCAGAAAATAAAACTGTCAGCTCCTTCTGCACCCCTTCCAAACCGATCGGCTCTTCTCTGTAGGCTTTAACAACAATGTCTTTATTGGTAAATTTGCGAAAAATCGTCAGAAGATTTTCCACGGTGCTTGCAAGAGAATTAAATGCCATCCCCATATATGTGATATCGTCATTGGGAGCTTCTTTAAGGTTGATGAGTTCCAGCTTCTGATTGTCAATCATCCGCATGATACCGTCAGTAATAATATGGATAAACTGCAGTATATAACGAAACAGAAAAATACCCACAACAGCGCTGACAAGAGCTATGATAAGAATCACAGCGCTGATAAAAATATAGTTCAGCCTCTGCTGGGCATAAAAATCCGACTCTGCAACAGCCAGAAGAAGGATTACGTCCCAGTTCCTGTTATACTTATATACCGTAAGATACGACTGTCCGTTAAAATTTATAGGCTGGTATCCTTCGCCGACGCCTGAAAACATCGAATCCAGAAGGGGCCGGTCAGAAAATTTGCTGATTTTTATTTCCTTATCTGATGCAGCCTTAAAAAGAATTTCCCCGCTGCGCTTTATGCCGAGAAAAATCCCTCCCTTCCCTTTATCCAGCTCATAGAGCGCTTTTTCCTCGATCCCTTTAATGGAACCTTCTTCATCTCCAAGGAACTCAAATATTTCATATTGATTATTGCAAAAAGTATTTAAATCTCTCAGATCTTTGACAAGAAGCTGACGCAGAAGCGAATTCAGCTCAGCCCGGTTCAGCATTAAATTAATATAATTCGAAGAAAGATTTGAAGCCAGTATGATTACGGCAAAAATAAAAGTTATTTTCAATGTAACCGGAACAATCCGCGTACCTTTCACACGCCTGCCGATTATAAACCTCAAAATAGAATGATCTCGAAATGACATAGTTGATTTCCTGAATCCGCTCAAGCCCCGTATGACCGAAAATACATACTTAATATTTTATTTTTCACAGTTTGACAGCTGTTTTCCCTGAAGAATGTTTCCTGCAATTCTGATCCGAACATACACTTGCAAAATATTTTTTGCAATTATGTCAGGTTTATAAGAATTTCGTTGTTTATGATAATTTATTATTTTGTTCCGGGAGCTGTTACAATTTAAAGTTTACTACGAATATATTATCGACGAATAAAAATTCAAACCTTACTTGCAGAGTCTTTATTAATCATGCAAAAATAAAGAAATTTATTAAGCAACTGCATTACGAACCTTAATATGAAGAATTTTTGAAAACGAAAGGAAAATCTGTACATTTTTTAAATCTTTATGTTTAAGAGAATTAATATCGCTATTATGTCTCTTATTCTTCATATTCCTGTTTATTTTTTTTAAAGAGATTAGAATTTTTAATTGTAATAGCTGACCATGGTTGAATTCTGTAATGGTCGGACTGATTCAGGCTATGAATTCTTTATACAGGATTAAAAAATTCTGGCAATTTTCATACCTTTCCGGTCAGACTTTTGAAAACTTTCAAATATTTTGCGATTCTTGCCGTTCTCCCCATAAAGGTGTCATGTTTTTCTTATGCTCCCGGGGAGGACATTTTTTTTGCTCCTGCCTGAACGTACCGGTAAATTTCATACCATCGTAAAGAAAAATATTTCCCACCCATAAACCTTCCGGAATCTTTGACCGGTGATCGCTGCACGCAATTCTTTGAAACTTTCTTTTTTTACGATTATCTCCCGTGTACTGGGACTGGTCCGAGATCATTATCAGGCAGTTTTTTTCGGGACCGGACCGATTGCAACAGCCTGGGAAATTGCCTATATGTTTCCCAACATGCTCAGGAACCTTCTTGCAGAAGGAGTACTTTCACAGTCTTTTATACCGGTATACTCCGATGCTTTAAAAAAATCCGAAACAGAAGGGCGAAGGATCGCAGGTATAATTTTGTCCTTTCTGATTTTATTTCTGGCTGTCCTGGTTACGGCAGGAATCCTGATATTTCCGTATTTTATTCCTCTATATACAGGAAGGAACGCTGACGAATCATTTTTAACCATTCACCTTTCGCAGGTCATGTTTTTTTTCATCATGACAACAAGCCTTACGGCAATTTTTGCAGGAATTTCAAATACTCATAACTTTTTTACAATTCCTGCCATGTCGCCGATTCTTTTGAATCTGGTATTGATTGCAAGTTTTCTTTCCCTTGACTTCTTTGAATTTCAATCAGAAATCAATGCTGAATTCCTTGCATGGGGAGTCATCGCAGGAGGAGTTCTTCAGCTTACCTTTCAGGGATACCATGTCTTTAAAATTGGGCGCTGGCCCCGCTTTAAATTAGATTTAAAAGATCCTGCTCTTCGTAAAATTTTCACGCTTATGGCGCCTGCCGTGCTCGGTGCCGGCTTATTTCAAATCAACCAAATGATGGATATCGCTCTTGCAAGCTATTTTATAGAAGATATTGGAGCTGTTCCTGCTCTTCGCTACGCACACCGCCTGATCCAGCTGCCCACAGGGATTATCGGTGTTGCTCTTTCCACAGCGATTCTGCCGGCTCTTGTTGCTTCTCTGCGAAAGGGAGAAGATCAGAAAAACTCCGAAGAATTAATCTTTGCCCTTTCTTTCTCTTTTTTTCTGACCGTTCCTGCAGGAATCGGACTTTATCTGCTGGGGCCTGAAATCATTAATACGATTTTTTACGGCGGCGCCTGGGATAAAACCTCAACGGATGCAACCTGGCTGGCTCTTCAGTTTTACTGCCTGGGAGTGCCTCTTTACAGTACAAATAAAATTCTGACATCATCGTATTACGCCTATCAGGATACAAAAACTCCCATCAAAATCATGATCGTTACGGTATTCATAAACCTGGCTCTAAATTTAAGCTTGATCCATTCATTAAAACAGGGAGCCCTTGCGCTGTCCACTGCAATCAGCGCTTTA
>JAOUOA010000232.1 GCA_029880625.1 Spirochaetia bacterium | reverse complement strand
CGGATCACCGTCACTTTAACATCATCCGAATCCTTCAAACCGTCCGCATCGGTTACCGTAAGCGT
Source organism: Spirochaetia bacterium (assembly GCA_029880625.1). Taxonomy (GTDB): domain Bacteria; phylum Spirochaetota; class Leptospiria; order Leptospirales; family Leptonemataceae; genus JAOUOA01. Next base: position 5,443 of record JAOUOA010000232.1, on the reverse strand, counting down.
TGCCATGTTGATTCCCACCGGAAAAAGACCTGTCGGTGAAGCGATTGAAGGAAAATCAAATGCTACACCTGCAGCCTCCCAGTAAAACGTAAAAGGCTTATCGGCGCTGCCGCTGCCGGATAGAGTCAGATTTGCTCCTTTCAGAGAACATTCACGCACACTGATATCTTCGCCTGCATCAGCTGCAACTTTTTGGTTTTTTACAGCCTTGCCTCCCACTCCGGAAAATCCGAAAATAAACGTATGAGGTTCGCCTGTTGTTTTTCCGTAGGTTCCTTTTGAGGCGCCCAAGGGACTTTTAAAATCGCCTGTGCCGCTCCAGTTGGCCTGTCCAAAAGAATATACTTCTGCCTGCACAGAACTTAATGCTGTCAGAGCATCCTCTTCAGTTCCGGCTGCTCCGTAATAAATATTGAAGGTTTTGGTTTCTCCTGCATTGAGTTTTCCAAAATCAAAATCGAAATGCGCGCCGTGATCAGTGGGACCCGAATCAACAAAGTCTCCTTCAGCCCATCTTCGGTAACGGGAAGCAAAAGGATTTACGTTTAAAAATCCATTATCACTTGCCCATTTCACATTTTCAGCATCTGCCGTTCCCTGTATTGTCACATATTCACTGAACGTATTCGGCGAAATATCCCAGTCCATACCTCTCGTATAAAGCAGTTCAACTGTTTTACTGGAAATATTTTCAATGGTCACAGTAACTTCATAAAGATTGGGTGTTTCGGAAGAAGGATGGTAGTCATGGGTTACTCTATAAATTCCATCAACGGTCACAACAGAAGTAGCAGAAACTCCGTCACTTTTGAAATCTTCAACAGAAACATTTTTTACTCCGCCGGTATGGACGCTTGCATTTCCAGATTTACCGCTGATTGCATCGCCGACTCCCCAGCCCTCACAAAGACATCCTGGCGCAGTTGCTTCGCTATTTGTCTCCATGTACCGCAATCCTACATTGTAGGTTCCATAACGTCCCGTTGATCGTGTTCCTCCCCCAACATTGAGATGCCCCTGTTTATTGACTCCCATCTGCACAGTCCCATTTTGAATGATATGCGATCCTGCGCCCGGTGTTGTCATCGAAACAATTTTGCCGGAAACAGTTGTTGTCGATGAAGAATCACTTCGTGAAACAACTTCCAGCGCGTCGCTATTCATTGCATGCGTCCCTCCACCCACCATAAGACTGAGCAATAAATCATCACTTTTTTCCTTCGATTTGCATCCTGCAAAAAGAAGGAATACAAACAAAGCCGCTGCCATGCCTGTAAAATATTTGAACTGATATTTTATCATTATTTACTCCTTTTAAGGTTAATTCATTTTCACACATAAATTTTCGATAAAACCTAAAATTGTGAAAAATCATAATCAAAACAATAAAAACCTATCATAAATATTTCTGTCAGTCTTCCTACTTTATAAAGTATCAGTATTCTTTTATAAAATAATCGGTTTGTCTCTTTATTTGTTGCGTATATACGCGAAAGAGTAAACGGAAATAAATCAAAAGGATTATGTTTGCCGTTTTTTTTTAACTTGCTTTTTCATTAAACCCGTTCAGAATCTTTTTATATTCATGAAACCGTCACATAGTAAAAAAATACAGATAGCGCTGATTATGGGTTTATTATCAGTATTTCATCCGTATTTTCTTCATGGAGAAAGTGAATATTTTAAAAATCTTTCTGTAAATTTTCAAATTAAACAGATAAATTCTCGAACTATTAAAATTTCCACATCGGATAAGAATATTTCTCGAAAAGCAAGTTTCGCACAATTTTCTCCGGATGGCCGGTTTGTATGCCTTCTGGTACGGTCAGCTGTCGCCTGCGAAAAACTATATTCTTTATGAACATGGAGATGAAAGTTCAAACCATGTTGAATTGTATGATATTCATAAAGATCAGAGGATTGAGTTGAAGCAGTCTGTTTACAAAGAAAATGATTTTTCAGGCATTTCTACCGCTCTTTCGCCGATTGGCTGGCTATCAGACGGCAGCCATTTTTTAATCAATGTGACGATAGATAAAGGTATTGAATTTGAATACCGGGTCATGCTTTTCAATTTAAATAAGCGAAACATTGTCTGGAAAACAAAAACAGAAGACTGGATTATGCCGTCTTATTTTCAGCAGGTTGATTCTAAAACTGCTTTAGTTAAATTTGCAAACAGCGGCATCATTAAAAAATTGTCGCTGAAAACCGGGAAGATATCAACCGCCGCGAGAATTAAAGGCAAATCGTATTCAATCAGTCCCGATAAAAGAAAGATTGCTTATTTTCCTGAATCTGACAGTTCAAAGACAAATATAAAGAAAATTTGTTTTCACAAAATAATAATCAAAACTTCTGATATTTGTCTTGATCTTCCGAGACTGACTCTTGCAAATGCTTACAAGGGAATGGGAAATCATCCTCCCGTCTGGTCAACCGACGGCAAATTCCTGTATATTCCCTCGGAGAATGAAGTTTACGTTATTCAAAGCCCTTTAAATCAATGAGAAATTATCGTTTTCAGAAATGAGTCGGATCATTTTTTAATTTACTTCTTTCAATACATCCAGAGAAAATAAAATTTCTTCAGCCAGATTATCCGGAAGATTATCCGTCCCTGAAGAAAAAGTCAGATCCATTTTCTTAATGAATCTTTCCGAAAAAAGAGCGATATACAGTCTTGAACCAAGAATGGAGATGCGCAGAGGAGGATGCTTCTGTCTGTAATCCATAAGTAAGTTTTGGAGTGTAGGAGTAAGGATTGAGTTAGCCTCTTCATGATTGCTGCTGAAAACCTGAAACATTTTTTGAAAGTCAGGACTGCCTGCTTCACAGGGATATTCCAGTGTTCCGATGGAATTTAGGAGATGCTCATCTAAAGCTCCTTCGTCTTTATCCTCGTTTCCTGGCAAAATATATGTTTTTCCCTGATAGGATTTTTGAAGAGATGCTGTAAAAAAAAGGCCGTTAAATACGGGTAGAATTGAAGTCGTAGATTTTGGGCCGTTAATATCTGAAGATATAACACGAATTTTAACAGAGGCGATGAATTCAGAAAATTCGACGCTGCATCCGTCAAACGTGCCGGATGCCAGATCCCCCTCATAGTATTTTTTTGATTTAGTGCTTTCAAGCGAGTACAGTCCGGATTCAAGATAATGATTTTTTAAACCGGACGATTCCGTCTGATAGACAAATTCTGGAAGAATATAAGCGATAAGTTTTCTGTATATTTGTTCCTGAAAAAGTTTGTGAAATGATTTGATTTTTCGTTTTAATAAATATTTATAAAGAAAAAATGGAACCAAACTCCCCACTATAAAACCGCCGAAAGGAGTCAGTATAAAAGAAAAAATAACAGCAATGAAAATCCCGGTAAAAATTGAAAGTAGCAGGCTTTTGCTTTTTCCTTTGAACATGCGAATGCGTTTCTTTTCCAGATCTTCCTGAGCGGGTGTTAATTCAAATTGTATGAAATTATTAACTTCTTCTAAGTTTGGCATATCAAATCCTCAATTCGGAATCAAATATAATTGGTGTTTGCATAATTTACAATTTGCTCCAGATTCTGGTATTTAAATTTAATTCGTCAGTAATTCCCATGGCAAAAATAAAATCATCTGCAAAATTATGCAGCAGATTTAGATTGTTTACGGGCTTGAATGGATCCATTTCAAACAGTTCTGAAGCAACAGGAATAACAATAAAAATTTTTGAATTTACAAATGAAATTCTGAGGGGAATGCCCGTCTGTTTTCTGAATGTTGTCAGCTTCTCCATAAAAGAAGGCGACAGAATGTAGCGCGCTTCTGTTTCATCGCTTGAAAAAACAGAAAACAGCTTTTCAAATTCCGGATCTTCCAGCCGTATCTGATTTTCTTTCACTCCATAGGTTTTCTGCGAATTGATAAAAGATTGAAAATTTTCAGCAATAAAACTTCCGTATTTTTCTTCGGGAAAGTCAGGAAAAATAAAAGTCCTGCCTGAAAAATTCTTATTAAAATCTGCGAGGAAAAAGAATCCATGAAAATAATTTTGCAGATTATTTTCAGCCTTTTTGGGAGGACCGCTTCGTGCGGTGATTTCTGAAAATTCTACATACGTTTTATCGATCATTCCTTTTACATGGTCATCGCCTGTATAATAAATATTATTAAAATTTAATTCAGGGTAAAGTCCGCTCTGCAAAAACTCCCGCAGATGCACATGATCTTTCCAGGAATATGTTAATTCAGAATCCAGGAATGCTATCATTTTGCTGATAACATTATTTTTTAAATTAATGCGAAACTGAGTTCGAAAATTATTGGCCCGGTTTCCTGTTTTAATTAAATAAGTCAAAAGACCGATAAAGGGTCCTAAAATTGCAGCCGGGAAAAATAGAATTCCGGCAATCAGACTGAAAGCAAAACCTGTAAAAAAACCGATCCATTTATTTTTTCTTAATATTTTTAGGATGGACAGCCTTGTGTTTTCCTCTTCTTCAAGATAGGGCAGAATTTCCTTCTCGATATAACTTCTGATTTCTTCCGCTTGTTTCATTTTGTAAAGATCATCCCAGCGAATTTAAGTTTATAAATTCATGTTTTTTCTAAAAAACAGGTGCAGGTAAATATTTTCAGTATCTTTCAAGCAGGATATATTTTACATAAACAAAAACAAGAAAAAAACTTGTTATTATAATTCCTTATATGAAAAATGCAAATAATATGCCTGAGAATTTGAGTCATATAACTTTCTTCGCTTTTATACTTAGCATTTTAGGCCTTTCCAGCTGTTCTGTGATAGAAAAAGAATATTACTTTGAAATGTTTCCGGAGCGTTTCCATGAGGAAGATGAAAACCACCAATTCCCGAATGCATTAACATCGGATGTTGCAGATGTTTCTGTAGGATCTTCTCGTTATGATAAGGCAATTTTTCTGTTTGGGCCTCTATATTTTCCCGTAATTCCCGGATTTCTTTTCCCGGACGGCGAAGAAAGAGAAAAAGAGAGGTCCAGCGAGATTGAAATTGACATTCAGATATGGTCCAATACGGAAAATGTAAAGTGGGAACTATCAGATACAAAGGTTTTTTCTTACAATACACTTCTATTCGGTATTATCACCTATGCTGATATCGACTGCACACCGAAAAATTTTAAGTATGACAATCTCTATTTAAAAGAGGATATTTTTAGAAAGTGGGATGATGAAAAAAAAGAGTATTACTTTAAACTGAAAAAAACAAAAGAAGGAAAAGATATTCTCTACAGGCATGATTTTATTTTTTACTGTAAAAGAGATCCTATGTTTTTCGACGAGCTAAAAATCAAGCTTGCCCCGGTTTACATCGATGGAAAGGCTTATTCTTTTCCCGAGTTGATTGGCGAAAAAGAAAGCCGCTATGAATGGAAGATGTAAAAAACAATTATGGATAAGATTATTTTTCTCAATCA
>JAOUOA010000231.1 GCA_029880625.1 Spirochaetia bacterium | reverse complement strand
ATAATTTTGCGGGCCCTCAGGCAGTACCTGCCTACTATTATTTTTTAACTGAAAAAATTTTTTCCAAACGTCTCCGGCCAGAATATTTAATTATTGGGCTTTCGCCTGATGGCTTTAATAAAAACTCTTCATACTTTGCAAGTCCTGTAATGAGTATGGGAGTGGACGGGCGTTTTGTGGAGAAGTATAAAAGCCAAATTTTAAAAAAGGATATGGAGTCTTACTGGAAGACCAGACGGTATGCTCTTGTGGGGATTAACTTTTCCTTGAGAACTCTTTTGAAAAGAACTTTCAGCAGCATAGGCATGGATACTGCAGATAAAAGCAAAGAAATTCCCGTACATATGTTCCCTCTGGTTACCGGATTTATCAATAAATCTTACATGGGAACTCCTGAGCGTAAGAATGAATTTATTAAAGTTTTTTTAAATTCGCCTGCTGATAACCTGGACCAGTACAGTTTGCAAAAATCTCCCAGGGTGAAACTTCTTAAATTATCCGATGGGGCAAATTATAGCTGGTTTGGAACGATGGGGCATACAGCCATGAAAGCGGAAACGAAAAATCTGGTTTCGCTTTACCTGAAATTTTATGAAGTTTCCGAAGTTCAGCTTTATTTTTTTCGCCAAACCCTTAAAGCTGCAAATGATGCAGGGGTGAAGGTCATTGTGTTCTGGCCCAGAGCCAATCCTTACTTGATCGAAGTCTATAAAAACGAACCCAGAATCTACACACTCTGGGAAGAAATTGAAAAAATTTCCAAAGAAGAAGGAGCGGTTGCTGTCGATTTAAACAGTCATCCAGGTACTTCATGCAGCAATTTTTATGATGCAAGCCATCTTTCCATTGTCTGCTATCCTGGAATTGCCAGAACTTTACTTGAAATTTTTGAAAAAAAACAGGGTCCGGGTTAGGCTTTGCTGAAATCTTTCCATATTCATTTAATTTAATTCTTTGAATCGGCATTTCATGAGGAAATATTTCTTGCCTCATTTGCCTGATTGAGCGATAATGATAGAGTGGATGCATTATTCAAGCTGTTTGATTCTATCACGGAAAAAATACCTCTCAGTATACTTCTTTATATCCGAATGCTTGCAATCTTTGCGTGGATTCTTGCTGCATCTGTAGCTGTTTATGTTTCATGGAATCGAGGGGCCTCTTCTGCTCCTCCATCAGGACAGGATACATATCTTTCAGAAATCAAAGAAAAAGAAACAATTGAAAAAAATTTAAAAAATCCTCCTCCTCTTGCAGTGCCTTCTTTAAATGAATGGGAAAAGAAAACCGGAAGTGCAGAACTGCCGGATTTCCATGATGTTGTTCCCGAAAATAAAAATGAAAAGACGCTTCCGCCCTATATATCTGAAAAACAAACGCCCGATGATACAGGCGCTTTTATGCCGGGAGGGGAGCCTGATTCCGAGCTTCGCAGAAAAGAAAAAAATCCTAATCAGAAGGATTCCGGCTCATCGAAAACAACAGGAGAACTTCTTCCTCTTTAATATTTTCCAGGTTCTATTCATATGAAATACAGATTTTACTCAATCATATTTGGTTTTATTTTCGCATTAATTTTTGCGGAATTTTCGCCGTCTGACTTACGAGCCCAGGATGAAGGTGATCAGGGACGTGTGAATTATGAAATCGGAATGTCTTACCTTCTTAGAGGCGACAGGGGAAAAGCGAAACCGTTTTTTGAAAAAGCTAGAATGTCAGGCGGAGAAAGTGCAGATCTTGCTTCACTTGAACTTGTCCGGATCATGGGAAAAGACTCAGATGCCTCTGAATTAAGACAGATCATAACTGCTGTGGAAAACCAGGATTTTGCTCCAAAAATGTGGATGGCCGCAATTGAATCATTGATCGAGCATCAAAAATATGATTTTGCACTTGAACTTTCAATTGAGATGTCTATCCTTTATCCTGACAGCCCTTTAACAGACGATATCCTGTATATGTCTGGAGAGGTTTTTTACAGAAAGCGGGCCATTCCCTCTGCAATTGAAAAACTTTATCAGGTGCTTCAAAATTATAAAGATTCAGACCATGCTGATGATGCATGTTTTCTGCTTTCAAAAATCTATGGTGAGGGTGGATATTATTACAGCGCTACCATGGAGTATTATATGCTGAAATATTTCATGAATCATCTGCATATTCCTGCATTTAAAAACTCAATTTGGAGAGAAATGGTTAAAATGAAGCTGGAGGAAAGGTATCCTTCCGCAGTAAATTCGTAGATAATTTTCGGAAAAAATTAAAAAAAGTGAAATTTTTCAGATAAAAAACGTCATATATGTAATATTATTAAAGAATTGAACTATTGCTGCCTGATTTTCCTATAACATCTAAGGAATGAAACAGTATTTTTTATATACAGATTCATGTTCTATATATATGAAGAACATATCTTGAATGATTTTGCCATATTAACATAAACAATAAATAGAATGAACAAGAAAAACTTAAGATATTTATTCCTATTATTTTTTTTATTTCCAGTAGGTTCCTTTGCAGAAATCTATTCTCCTCCTGGATATTCGGCAGGTATGCAGACAGAGGGCTGGAATTGGGAAATGGATCTGGGATTAAAGCAGTATGACGAGGACTACTATCTACAGATCAATCCTCTGATCCAGTTTGAACTTTTCAGTCTGCGCGTAGGACTCCAGCTTCCTCTTGAAATCCTTGCCTATGATAAGGATCCAAAATCAGATCAAAAAGAAGGTTCTCTGAGAACGGGCACCTTTAATTCAAAAGAAGATTACATCAAGGTGATCAAATATATCGGATATGGATCGCATCTTTATTTCGATCCGGATGATTTGTTTAACTGGTCTTTCCATTATGGTTTTATGACCAACGGATATATCGGTCATAAAACCATTGTAAACCGCTATGTAACCACTCACAACCCTTCAGAATATTTTCGGAGCGGTTTTATGGCGGATCTAAATAACCGCTGGGGCGGTTTCGAAGTATTTCGCTCTGATGTAATGCGAAACGAGGTAACCGCAACAAGAGGATATGTCAGGCCGATCGGAGTTCTTAAAACAATTCGCAATGTCTTTTTTGCTCATAATTCATTTTCCACCAATCAGCGGGTTGCCATGTCAATTCTTGAAAACCGGAATCCTGATTTTAATGGCGGCATTTTTTTCCAGGAAGCATCGCTTTCTGACGAAAAATCCGGAGGAAGCCTTCAGCAGTATCTGCACAATAAAATTAAAGACGATGTGCCTCTAGATGGGGACTCACCATCTGCAAGGGACAGGCATGGAAAGATCGGAGATATCCCATCGGACAGTGATAAGGTGGAATACCGGAAGGTGAAAGATCCTGTAACAGGAAGAGAAAAAATGATTCCTGTTGATAAGGACCCGGTTGCAAGCGAAAGGGAGGCCTCTTCTGATGCACAGAGACAGCATCACAGGGACAAGGACTACCGATCAGAAGAACAAAAGAAAGAAGATCGAAAAAAATGGGAGCCGGGCTTTTTTAACCGCTGGGCAATTGGTTATACAATTGCCAGGGATACCAATGCGCCAAAAACTCTTGAAAAAGACGGTTCGGGAAATCTTGTCATGGATCCTGAAACCGGCCGTCCGCGGGGTGCTACTTTTGAAAATATAAATATCGTGGGAATGGATACAGAATTTCGCATGTCTCCGTTTCGCTGGCTTGAGCTGACTCCCTATGCAGATTTGAATAAAATTAAAAATGCTTCAGAAAGTGAAGGACTTCATGTGGGAATTGATGCAGGATTTAAAATTGGATCTCTTATAAAATTTACATTTCGCCCTGAATACAGAGAATTTACTGAAAATTATATTCCGTCTTATTTTGACTCTTATTATGTTATTGAAAGATCTTCATACAACCCTGGAGGATCGGGAGATGGTTCCGGCACTTCCGCTACGACTTCTAAAACGAAACTGGAATATCTAAAGTCACTCGGTCATGGAGGGCCAAAGATAAAGGGCACTCAGATTCATATGATCTTTGATATAGTGAATTTTTTTGTTATTGAAGTAACTTACGACGATTATGACGGTCCAGATAATTCCCAGATGTTTACAGGCGTTTATTTGCCTCCTCTTTTTGGGATTTTCTTCATGAACGGTTATTATCTAAAAAAGGGTTTCAATCATATTAAGGAATCTTATATCAAAGATGACCGCTCATTAATTGCCGCAGAGGCTGGTCTCATCCTTTTTGGAGGATTTACTGTCAAGGGCACTCTTCGAAGAACATGGGTTTATGACAACGCTTCCTCCAGTTATTTGATCCAGGATGAAAAAGAAGTGAGTTTTGGATATAATTCAAATTTTTAAATTGCAGATTCCATCAAATCCTTTTTATCAGCAGAATATTTTTGATTGATTCAATATTTTCATTACTTTATTCCAGCCTTATTCTTTTTTATATTGGAAGCAGTTCCGATCTGATTGCTTTTTATAATCTATGATCTTTTCAACAGAGACATAAAAAAAGATCTTCTGTAATTTTTCCATCAGACCGATGCATTTTTTATGAATGCATTGGTACAGGGAATCAACCCGGAATTAAATGATATGGTACGAAGAGGACAGCTGAGCGGTTCAAAACTCAGTGCTCTTTATGATCTCAAGGTAATTGTGGAAAAGTTTGCAAAAAGCTCCTTTGTTTCAGAGCAGGAATGTAATGAATTAAAAAAGAAATATGGAGCCTATCCCAATATCATTACCTGGGGGGATTATTTCCAAACGGAAGTTGCAAGCCGCTATTTTGAATTTTCCGATCTGGAATTTCAAAAGATTGTTGATACGGTTCGATTTGATATTATATCATCGATCATTATCTTTAATGGTAAGCATGAAGAGTTCTTTACTTCTGTGGATTTAGAAGGCATGGCTGTTATGGGAATTCCCTCAGAAGAGTGGACGGATGAACAGGCAGAAACAGCCCATCTACATATTCTGATGAAATACTACAAAGATATGAACCTTGAATTTTCAGAGATTTCAGAGTCGGACAACGAATGGTATGAATTATTTTCTGAAAAGCGTGCGGGGAATGCAGGATAAGCCAGTATGAAATATCTGAAATTCTCAGTCTTTTTTTTCTTATTCCCTGTTTTTCTTTTATCTCTGGATCGGGATTATAAAACACAGGCTCAAAAACAGATTGAAATAGAAAGGGAAGTATCAAAAAAGCAGATTCTCATCCATTTAAATATGGCAGAAGAGATTGAATCAGAAGGAAATCTACCGGTAGCTCTTGAAAAGTACGAGAATTTTCTAATCCTCTATGAAAATTCAGAATTTACCTTTGATGCAAGCTATAAAGTTGCATCGATTTACCAGAAAATGAATGATCTGCCGAGAGCCATTGAGGCATTTAAAAAGGCCTATCGTATCGCTTATAATCAGGAAAAAGGACTTCAAGCTTATCTAAATGCAGGAAGACTCTACAGAGAAACTGGTGATTATAAAACAGCAAGAGAGATTTTCTATGAAATATCTCAGAAA
>JAOUOA010000230.1 GCA_029880625.1 Spirochaetia bacterium | reverse complement strand
GTGCATCCTGGCCCGGAATTCCTGCTTTTTTTTATCTTACAAATGGGACTGAAAAAGGCGCTCTTGAATCAGCTTTTCTTTTACTCGGCCTTGGCGGAGGATCCGGTGGCGGCGGAGGAGGCGGAGGAGGAGATGACGGACCGGCAACTCAATGGATTATCGTTACTCCAGATACGCCGGAAGTTCCCAATGGAAATGATATTCAGATGAAAGCTGTCCTGGTTGAAAATACCGGCGCCACAACTGATGTTACTCATGATGCAGGCACTGCCTGGAATCTTACGGGAGCCGGAGGGGCTTCTTCCGTAAATTCGACGGGTCTTGTATCCGTTGCAGGCGAAACTGCCGGAACAGACATGAGCGTAAGTGCAAGTTATACAGGTCTTTCAGGCAATACTACGGTTACAGCAACATCTGCAGTCCTGTCTCGCGTGGAAATAAACAAAAGTTCCCTGAACCTTGCTTACGATGCTTCCTACACTGCAACAGAACAGCTTACTTTAAAAGCCGTTTTTACAGATGGTTCTGAATTTGACGTTACAGAGGCTGCATCATGGAGTCTTGCTCATGTAAGCGGCTTAAATCCCAATACATCTGTTGGAAATGTTGCCGGAGCAACAGATAATACCAAAAAAGGTATTGTGTCCTCGCTAAATGCAGACGGAACAAACGACGAAGTAAGTCAGGTTACAGCAACATACGGAGGGCAGAATGCAACATCCGATATTAGCGTAACAGCCTGTACAGTAAATACAGTAACTGTATCGCCGTTGACCGCAGATACGCCGTCAATTGCGGTAGGAATCGGCATTCAGTATACTGCAACGGCTGCATTTACAGGAGGATGTCCTTCCGCAGATGTTACAAATCTTGCAACTTGGGCTTCAAGCGATCCTGATACGGCAACAATCAACTCAAGCGGTCTTGCAATAGGCGTAGCAGGAGGGACGACCAATATCACTGCAACCTACGGCGGAACTTCATCTGGAGCGGCAACTTCACAGCTAACCGTAAATGCTTCACTGACTCTTGATTCGATTACAGTGACTCCTGCAGGTAACACACTGGAATATCCACAGACACAGCAATATACGGCAACAGGAACCTATTCGGATTCATCAACCCAGAATTTAACCGGACTTGCAGCCTGGTCTTCCAGCAATACTTCTGCTGCAATTGTTTCAAATGAAGCCGGTTCACGGGGTCTTGTCTCTACGAAAAAGAATCCTGGTTCTTCAACAATCTTGGCTCAGTATGGTGGCGTATCCGGAAGTACATCGCTTATCGTTACTTCAGATACTACTGCCCCGTACATGCTTACAGCTGTTTCCGATACAGCAACGACTGTTATTGTGGCCTACAGTGAAAATATGCTTCAGGATGCAGACGGCATTGCCCCATGGGATGCGGGAGCTGCAGATGATCCCACACAATATACTTTAACGGAAGAACCTTATGGAAGTGATTGCGCGGCGATTACAACTCATAATCCAACAAGCGTCACCAAAATTGACGGAAGAACCTACAGGCTTAATTTCGGAGTCGCTCTTTGTTCCAATGATCTTTTCAGGATCACCAATACAACAGTAACGGATAAGTTCACAAATGTGATCACAGATCCTGATTTCCTTACATTCCTCGGTCTTGAACAGTTCAAGGTTGTAAGCGCAATTTCAAAGGGACTGAATTCAATAGAAATCTCTTTTAATCGAGATGTCCGTACTGTAGCAGGATTCGGATCCGGTGTCTGCAGCGGAACGACTGAGTGTTCCAGGCTTTACAAACTCAGCGATTCAGATCTTGTTGTTACTTCTGCTTCAGTTTCAGGGAACAAGGTTACGCTGACCCATACAGGCGATCAGAGCGGCGTTTCCTATACGGTGATGGTTGCAAACGGAGATACCACAACGGCTGCTGACGGTTTTACAAATGCCGTTACAGAATACGTAGAATCAAAAGATATTGGTTCTCCGGACAGCGTTCAGGCGGCGCCGAATGACAGAGCTTCTTTTAACGGTTCCGGCGAAGCTTACGATAAGTTCGAAGACGGATATTATTTCTTCGATCCGTTTGTGGATGGAACCTCATTCAGCTTTGCATTTGCCTATGCGGGAAAGGTGTATCTGGGAACCAATGATACCAATACGGCTGCATTTCGATTTGAGCCGGGAGGAGACAATGCTGTGCAGGTGGGATTTGACTGGATTCCCGGTATCCAGGGTTCCATGCAGTGCCCCGGGGTCAAGGGATTCGGATATCTGGATCCAGATTACTATGACGGAACGCTTTCAACAGTTCACGATATTGACGAAAATATCGGAGGCGCTGGAAGCGAATGCACTGCGCATGCAGATTACCAGCATATCGGAGGCGATGTTGAAGTGGGAGTCGTTGGTTTTACATCTGGAACTGCGACCATTTCCGGTACCAACTACGAAATCCTCTATGTGGGAACTCTGAAAAAAGCTGCTTCACATGTATATTTTACGCAGGATCTTGATACAACTCTTGATTTTAACCGATATGCAATTACCGGAACAAACGGCGTTAATTCAAAGAGCATTCAGTTGATCTATACAAAAGATGAGTTTGCCTATACAGGGATCTCTTCAAGTCATGGAACGAATGCTCCTGTATTGAATCGAAATACAATGAGCGCATCCGGCGGCGTAGTCAGTATGGATACTGTTGAAAACTTTATAGCAAACAGTATCCCCTATATTGGAAAATCAGGAACTCCTGCAAATCCAAATAGTGTGGGAGTTGTCGGAATTGATTCCATGATTATTTTTAACAATGTTTTATACATTGCAAATAACGGCGGAGTTGTATACAGCTCGAATCATACAGGCAGCATGGCCAGTGTGACCTGGACGAATGGAACTCCATCCAGCGGATCATGGACTGGAAATACGCTTTACATGCCCGATGAGGATCTTACAACAAACGGAGGCGGACTCGGCAAGGTTTCTCCGGGACGAAAAGGCGTACCGCTCTTTATGGAGCATTCCGGCAGGCTTTATATGGCACGCAATGTTTCGGTCGAGACAAACTGTGCCGATGGAACTGGAGACGGTGAAACCTGTGTGGATCCCGGGCACGGCGAACTCTGGGTCTGCAATCCTGCATCAAGCGGAAGTTCGACAATATGCGAACAGGCGGACTGGACTTTGGTTCTTGATTCGTCTTCTTTTGGATATGTAAATTCAATCAGTCTTCTCCTTGAAAACGGATCGAATAAATTCTACATTGCCTTTGATGATTTCAGAGCTGGCGAGGTAGACGGAACAAACGGGATTAAAGTATACAGCCTGAATTCCGGAATTACACATCCTGCGGGCTGGGGAGATTTTACCCTGCAGGGACCTTCAGGAAGTGAAATCGGTTTTGGATCCGGTCAGAATAAGATTCTTTTTTCAAGCGCACATGTTGCAGAAGGCTTGAAAAACTATATCTACATTACTGCAGGAAACGGTCCTGATTCAGGAACTCCAAGAGCCATTCAGGTTTTCCGACAGATTGATTTTTAATCTGAATGGAATTTAAGAACCTTAAAAATTAAAAAAAGCGCGAAGATTTTTCTTCGCGCTTTTTTTTGCATTCCATGTTCCCTTTGCAGGGAATCGCCGTTTTTTGATTCATATATCATCCAGAAAAAAATGAGCAAATCCTGCATTATACATTCGATCATTCATCCCTTTGAATTGCAGTTCAGGACATAATCTAAAATTGCTTTTTATTTATATGACGGAGCTTTTTATTCATGCATCTCGTAGTGAATTGCCGAAGAAAATCATTTAAAAAAACAAGAATCCGGATTAAAAAAAGCTATACTTAAACATAATATTTTGATTAAAATGGGTCTGTTACATGAAAGCAGGTCCGTGATTTTTTTAGGTTATGGATCTCCCCAATCAATCGGGAACACAGGAGGAAGGTATGCCGATCAGTTATAAACCGGAATATACTGGAAAGGACCGCAGAAAGCATCCACGTATAGCAGCAAGAGATGTAATGAGCAAAAAACTTATAAAGGTAATGCCTGAGATGAAGATACAGGATGCAGTGAATGTATTTTTAAAGAATAAGGTTTCCGGCGCTCCTGTAGTGGATGAAGATGGAATCCATGTAGGCATGCTTTCTGAAAAGGACTGCCTGAAATTAATGATGAACGAACTATATCATGAATCACCGGGGACCCTGGTGAAAGATTACATGTCGCATATTATTCATTCTGTGGAAGCAGATATGGATATTTTTTCTGTAGCACAAATTTTTATTGAAACGCCGTACCGCAGGCTGCCTGTTTATGATAAAGGAAAATTAGTCGGTCAGATCAGCAGGAGAGACTGTCTGAAAGCTATGCAGCTAATCCAGAAACATAAGAAGAAAGTTGTAAAAAAATAAAATTGATTTGTATCCTTCAGGCATGAAATCCTTTTTATCAAGGAAGGATCCGGAACAATTTCTTTAATTTGTTCTATGACAGAAGAACAGATCATTCGATGCTTCAGTCTTTTAATTTCAGAAGGACAGCTTGTTCTAAATGCCCTGTATGAGGAAAGCAGTCGGCAATCCATGCCTTAACGGGAGTATATTTTTCAATCAGTTTTTTTAAGTCGCGAATCTGACTTTCTGGGTTGCAGGAAATATACAAAAAAAGGGGCGCTTCTGAAGATTCCACGATATTCTTTAAAAGGTTCGGCGATATGCCTGCGCGGGGGGGATCGGCGATCATCAGACTTACAGGATCTCTGAAAGGGCTTTCATCATCTGAAAATTTTTTATTCAGATCAGCAGAGTGGAAGCTCAGAAATCCCTGAAACGATGCAAAATTTTTTTCTGCATTATTTACCGCCGAATCTGTAAAATCATATCCCTTAATGTTTTTGATTTTGTTTTTCAAAACAGGCTGCAGTTTTTCCAGTAAAACAGCAGAAAGAATGCCTGATCCGCTGTAAAGATCAAGAAGGTTTCCCTCTGTTAAAAGATCATGGTTCTGAAGGATTGCTTCGGATGATTTTTCCAACAGCAGTTGAAAGCATTCAGGATTGGGTTGAAAAAAAGCATCGTAGGGCGTCTGAAACTGCAGGCCTCCCATTTCTATCGTAAAGGTTTCGCTTCCATAAATTACTTTCCCTCCAGGGGTACACGAAAGATCTGAGTTCCTTTCCGTTGTGCATATAATTAAAGAGAAATTCTCTGACGAATTATTTTGTATTTCCTGTATCAGAACTTGAGAAAAATCATGGAACACACAGCTTGAATCATTTTCCAGATTTTCTCTATCGCATGTCAGGATTAAAGATCCAGTTTTCCCGCTGCGGATAGTTGCATATTTAATAATGCCCGTACCATTTTCACGTCTGTACCCTGCAGAATCAAACTGTTTGAGAACTTTCCTGAAAAGATTTAATATCGTGTTCGCCCGATCTGACTGAACGGGACAGTTTTCAATATCGATAATTTTTGAAAAGTTTCCTGCAGGGCGCAGTCCGCAGGCTGTGCCGTCCACG
>JAOUOA010000229.1 GCA_029880625.1 Spirochaetia bacterium | reverse complement strand
CATGAGTAATCGGCCATGATGCTGTAAGTTCATGACTGTCAAATAGGCTCAGCCATATATATTCGTCCGGCAATTTTCCATGGCGTCCCAAAAGAGGCTGGAACTGTTCCGGATTTAATTTGATTTCCTGGGATTCCGGAATCAGATCAATTCCTTTTGATTTCAGTTTTAATAAGTCCTCATATTCACCAGAACGGAAATGGTTTCTGAGCCAGGAAAAAAGACGGTGACGCCCTCCGCCGATTCTGAACTTCCCGGGACCGAAAAGGGCCGTCATTTTCATTTTTAAATTTGGATCGGGAATGTATAAAACATCAGGTTTAAATTTTTTCAGATTTTTTTTAAGCTGATCTTCAGAAAAAATGTGTACGGCATCAAACAGTTCCGTGGAGTTAAGAAAAGATTCAGAAGAGCTTGCGGCGATAATTTCACAGCGAAATCCTCTATTTTTCTTTTTCAAAAGATGTACGGTGAATAAAGTTTCAAGGAGCAAAGACAGATTGTTGCCGGGAACTACAGAAAGAAAAAGCCTATCTTTAATTCCCTTTTGATCTGCCGGTTGAACTATACTTAAAGGTCTATTTTTTTTCTTTATTGTTAATGCAGGCATTGATTTTGTTTATCGTTATTTAATGAATTTTTTTAAGGACGGCCACCAGTATTTTGTTAAATTTTGAAACAAAGTAAATTTTTTTCCTGACGCAATTTTTAACAGATTGAAAACTTAAAAAACAGCTTTCTCCCCTAGTCCTTTCATTTTATTTTCGGAATTATTATTAAATTAATTAGGTTTAAAAATACTACATAATCCTCAAATTCTTATATTTCTGACCTGAAACTTCAACTGTCAGAAAACATACTGTTTGAGATGACTTCTATTTCTTCAAACATTTTTTTAGATACTTTATAAATTTTAATGTTTCCCTGAATTCTCAGGAAACCGTGCAAAAAGAATCCCCTGATATTTTATTTCTCATAAATGAAGTTACGACCGGTATTTTTTTCTTTTACTTGTGCCATACTTAAAAAAACTTATCCTAAAAACTCAGGAAAAATCAATGATACCGGAAACCCTTCATATTCCCTTAATTAAATTAATCACTCAAAATTTTACATCAGAAGAAGTTGATCTTCTGGGGAAATATTTTGAACCGAAATTTAATGCACATCTGCTGTCCGGAGAGCCGTTTGGACTCACTCTTCAGCCTGAACAGGCTGCCAGAACCATTGTAAAGCATTTTGCACAGAAAAACCGACTCCACGAACTAATTGTTCTACTCATCCATACAAACGAAAACTCTTCCGTTGTCAGGCGAAGCATTAAGATTCAGGGCTTAAATGAATTCCTTCAAAAAATGGGAGGTATGGGCCTTGTCTATAATTCGGCATCAGATACCATCACCCAGAAGGCTGCCGGAGAAACCGATACATGGGGCTATCTTGAAGAAGGAGCTTCCTACAATTTTGCCTTTCTATCAATTGATATTGCCGGGAATTCTGTAATTCAGTCAAAATACCCCAAGCAGGATATTGAAGAAGTATATACCCGAATGTATAAAATTATAGAAGGCACTGTTAAACATTACAACGGTAAAATATGGACTTGGGCCGGAGACGGAGGGATTGCGGCTTTTTACCTGGGAAACATCACAGAAGATGCTGTAAATTCCGCAATCAATATCCAGACCCGCATGATTCCCTTCAACCTCTCTTCCAGAAGAAATAAATTTCATGAACCCATTCACCTGCGAATCGCTTCACATCAGGGACCCACAATGTATAAAGAAAATAAAGGCGCCATTCTTTCAGAAGCCATCAACTATGTCGCTCACCTGGAAAAAAAGGGCACTGCAGCTGATGCCGTTGCAATATCCAAAGAAGTTTACGATGAACTCAATGAACGATATAAAAAAATATTTAAATACAAAGGAGTCTTCGAAGAAAAAGACACCTATGAAATTTCATTCAGAATGGACTGGATGGAGTTTTAACCTCGCTTAATGACCGTTTGATTTTGAAACGATCTGCACCACATTGCGGTTTTTTAATTCAGGAATCAGTAAACTTTAAATCAATACAACAGATGGATATGAAATTTTCAGTGAGTTTCTCTGGAACTGTCCATAAGGAAGGCGCTTTCTGAAATAACTCCAAATCCTTTCCCCGGAGTTTCGCGCGCCACGAGATCAGGATTTCGAATTGCGAAAGGAAGGAAGTCTTCGGGATCCAGATGAATATTCATATATCGAATTTCAAAATGAAGATGGGGCCCGGTAGAACGTCCTGTATTTCCAGAAAACGCAATAATTTGCCCGCGATTCACCCTTTCACCTTCCTGGACAAGCAGTACATTATTATGGCCATACCATGTATCCAGACCGTCATCGTGGAGGATATTGATCGCTTTGCCCATGCCCCCCATTCTTGCCGAAACCTTTACGACACCGTCTGAAGATGCGACAACAACTGTGCCTCTTGCACATCCCATATCAAGCCCGAGATGCATCCCCTTTCGCCTGTGTCCGAAACGGGATGTATATGAGGGAATTTCAACCGGCCAGATCATTTTTCTTTTATCAAATTCAACGATTCGTCTTCCCAGACCTTTCTCCAGAAGCTCGTTATAGACCTCTGCACTCATGGGTATAAAAACATAATTCCCGTTTGAAGGCGAAAATCCGTTAAGTTCTCTCACCTCATTGAGACTTGAACCAAGAGCAGAAAGTTCAGGCTGGAATTTATTTTTCTGGAACTTTACCCAGCGGCCGATTCTTCCGCGAAATGTCTGGATAAATTCGTTGTCAATTGGAATTGTTTTTAAATTCTTATGCGAAACATAAGGATCACCTGAATGGATTGTCAACAAAAGGGCAAAAACAAGAAATATCCCTGCGAAAGCAGTCCTGAAAAAGCGGGGCTGCTTATAAAATTGTTTCCTTCTTGTATTTGCCGCCGGAGGATTCCCCTGAGAATGACTGTTTTTGCGCCTGATTGCCCTGCTCCCGAACATATTTTTTATATTAGTAAGAATACCCATATCATTGGTACTTTTCACGTCAAAAATCAAGAGAATGACCAGATTTTCAACAAAAATTTAATAATGACAGGCTTTTTTAACCTTTTCACAGCCTATTTTCGGACATTTTTCGACAATTTTTTAGCCTTTTGCAGATTCAAAAACTAAATCTCGTTATTATTTTTAATCTTGCAAAAAGATCTAATCCTTTGGGCCCAATTTTCAGATTGGAATATTAAAATGGTTATCTATTATTACGAAAGAATAGCGAATGAAAAGTCTTGAACGTTGCTCCAAAAAGATTTTTACATTAAACATGAGACATAATCAGATCATTTGCTGAAGTTTGGCATGGCATTTCCTGGATGCAGCTGAATCTCACAAGGGAAATATGAAAAAGTGAAGATTGATTGAAAATCTGCCCAAGCCTCCTTTTCCTGACTTAATGCTCCTATCCAAACCCACTTTTTTTCCTGACGATAAAGATAAAATTTTCCTCGCACACTGCAGCGTTTCAAGGCTCCTGCCCGATGCTTCAGAAGCGATCTGCAGGTTTAACAGCGACCAGGCTGAATTTGGCTTTGAAATGTTTTATAAATACGGCAATGTCCTTACACCGTTTCGTAATACTGCGGCGGAACTTCTGAAAACCGGCAGTCAAAATCTGTCATTTCTTACGAATACATCGGAAGGCATGAATATGATTGCAAACGGTTATCCGTTTCAAAACGGCGACTCCATAATCAGCTACATTCATGAATATCCTTCGAATCACTACCCCTGGGTTCTTCAGAAACAAAAAGGAGTGAAGCTAGAACTTCTTGAAAATCATACGCCGCCGGAATTTTCTCTAGGTGCAGAAACAATGCCGGGTTTTTTTCTGGTTGATGAACTTGAAAAGCGAATTTCAAAGAATACAAGGATGATATGCCTGAGTCACGTTCAGTTCACAAGCGGTTTTGCGGCAGACTTGAAACAAATTGGAGAACTCTGCCGGCAGAAAGGAATTGATTTTATTGTGGATGCAGCTCAAAGCCTGGGAAGCATGCCGCTTTATCCTGAAGAATACGGAATTTCAGCTGTTGCTGCATCGGGATGGAAATGGCTCATGGGGCCTATCGGTACAGGGATTCTTTATACATCTCCGGAATTTCGGGAAAAAATTCAAAACACCATGGTCGGCGCCGATTTAATGGAACAGGGACAGGATTATCTGAATCATAACTGGGCGCCTCTCGCAGACGGCAGACGATTTGAATACAGTACACGCCCCCTTTCGCATGCAGTCGGTCTGGACAGAGCGATGCAGTCCATTTTAAAATTTACACTTGAAGAGGTTTTTCAGGAAATCCTCCGTCTTCAGGATCTTTTGCTTTCACAAATCAGCCGGGAACTTTATCTACCAATGCAATTTAATGAAAATCGTTCAGGAATTCTCTCATTCATTCCAGTAAAAGAAATCTCATACGTTCTGGAAAATGCAAAAAAGAAGAATCTGATTCTTACTGAAAGAGGAGGATTCATCCGATTTGCTCCTCATTTTTACAATACAGATGACGAAATTTTACAGGCTGCAGATATCTTAAACTCAATCTGAACAGAGTTCAGCGATGGATAAATGAAGGGTTTTTCTGCCGGCCTGCTTTTCTGACTTCAAAGTGAAGGTGCGGGCCATTCGCCTTTCCTGTACTTCCAACCATTCCAATTTTTTCGCCTGCTTTAATTTTCTGCCCTTTTTTCACAAGAATTCTGGAAAGGTGCCCATAATATGTAGAGTACCCGAACTTATGTGAAATAACAACGAGATTGCCGTATCCGCCTGCTCTGCCGGATCGAACGACTTTACCCTCTCTGCTGGCATAAACAGCCGTTCCAGACGGAGCTCCCAGATCAATCCCGCCATGAAATGTAGATCGGTTGCTGAAAGGATCCCTTCGGTATCCGTATTTGCTGGTAACTCTTAAATTTTTCAGTGGTTTGATAAAATCATCTCCGCGAAAGACCTTGAGTTCTGCAGGCGCAAGCACGCCTCCAGGAATAAACCATCGATCTTTGGAAACGGAAACCAAAGCATCTTCTTTTGCATTGAATTTTTTAGCCAGAGCCGTCCGGGATGATCCTTGAACAAAAATTCCTCTGGCTGACGGAATAAACATTACATCTCCGGATCCCACAGCTCCCGGATGAGGAAGTTGATTGAGAGTGGAAAGGGTATCCATATTCTGTGACATTTTAGCCATAACATAATAAAAATGCTCATTTTTTTTTAATCTGTAGCGGACAAAATAGAGCGGCTCTGCAAGCTTGCCCGTTCTGGCTGTTTCACGAAGATTTTTTGAAATATTTGCCTTCAGAAGTTTCAAATCGGACGAAGAATGACTTAAATCCTTGATTTCCTGCCCGACAGGGAAATCGGTATTGGACAACAGAAAAGAAGGAAATGCAAAAATAATGAAAATGGAACATAATACTTGTTTTGTCATTACATACAATATCGATCATTTTA
>JAOUOA010000228.1 GCA_029880625.1 Spirochaetia bacterium | reverse complement strand
TGCACTTTGACAAAAAACAGTCTCTATTATTCACACAGAAAAGGGGATCAAGGCCGAAATCTCAACATAATGATCATGAAGGAGTAATCAGGAAATTTATGGACACATCAGATATATCGCCTGAAGAGCTTGTACTGCTAAATCGGAAATTAAAAAAATCAATTCTTGATGTTCTTTTCTCAAACTGTGATACATTTTATATCCATTGTATGCCAAATCCGCTGCTTCAAGTCGGGAAAAGAGGACTGATTGATAAAGAAAAAACTGAAGGAATCATTCTGGTATTCGGACCTTACAGCACCAGGCATCTGGACTGGGATGACCGCTCGATTCAATGCGAAATGCAGTTCGGAAAATGGGAATATGTCAATATACCCTTTGAATGCATTGCCAGAATGTTTGATAAAAGCGGACAGGTTATTATGCAGTGGGCGACAATGGTTTCGCCTGAACCGCTGGAGAATCACAGGTCAGAACCTCAGGAAATGCAGTCAAAAACAGAATCTCGGAAAAAAACCGTAAAAAAGAAAAAAGAGAAAAACGGCGCTGTTATTGAAGTTGATTTTTCGAAAAAAAAAGAGAAATAAAGCGGTTTATCTGCGAACCGCTTTTCCGACTCTTTCAAGAATCATATCGCGCTTCAGCGGCTTTGTAAGATAATCAAGAACACCGCGAGCAAGAACATCTTTGATTAACGTTGCGGTATTTTCCACTGAAATAAAAACGATTTTGGGCAGAGGACCGAACTCTTTCAGTTCCCAGAGAGCTGCATAACCGTCCAGAACAGGCATGATTACATCAATAATGAGAAGATCAGCCGCTCCAGGGTAGTTTTTGTACCATTCCACCAACTCTCTGCCGTTGCTGAAAACTTCAATTACATTGTACTGTTTGGATTCAAGAACTGATTTGATCTGCTGGACTTCCAGTTTTTTGTCATCACAAATTACAATTTTATAAGGTTTCCCATCTTTTGCTATACCGTCTTCTGCCATTCTGAACTCCCTTTAGAATCACCGAATCTTATTTCATCTGAGTAATAATCTCTTGAGCCATCTCTGAACTGCCAATCGTTTTTTCACCGGCTGAGGCAATATCTGCTGTTCTTGCACCATTTTTTACCGCTTTTTTTACTGCATCTTCAATTTTTTTTGCTTCCTCTTCCATTCCAAATGAATAGCGGAGCATCATTGCTGAAGATAATATTTGAGCAATAGGATTGGCAAGGTTTTTTCCGGCTATATCAGGCGCAGAACCTCCGGACGGTTCATAAAGCCCGAAACCTTCTTTTTCCGACAGGGATGCGCTCGGAAGCATCCCAAGGCTTCCTCCCAGAACAGAGGCTTCATCACTGAGGATATCGCCGAACATATTTCCGCAGAGCATCACATCAAAAGAAGACGGATTAAGAATTAACTGCATTGCTGCATTATCCACATAAAGATGATTTACTTCAATTTTTTCTTTTGAATGCTGATTGTATTTTTCTGCAGCCCCGGTTACGACTTCCCTCCAGAGCACCATACTGGACAGAACATTGGCTTTATCAATACTGGTTACGTTTTTCTTTCTTTTTGCAGCAGAACGGAATGCAATTTCTGCGATCCGTTCAATTTCATAGCGGTGGTATACCATTGTATCATAGCCTTTTTCATTTTCGCCACTGCCTTCTCTGCCTTTCGGCTGACCGAAGTAAACATCTCCTGTCAGTTCGCGCACGATCAATATATCCACACCCGATCCGATTCGATCCGATTTGAGAGGCGACATGGAGGAAAGTTCCGGCAGAAGTACAACCGGACGAAGGTTTGCAAAGAGTTTGAAATTTTTTCTTAACGGAAGAAGAGCTCCTCTTTCCGGCTGTTTTTCGGGAGGAAGATTTTCCCATTTCGGCCCTCCCACCGATCCAAAGAGAATGGCGTCGCTATTTTCACATAGCTGAATGGTTTTTTCGGGCAGCGGCGTCCCGGTAAGATCAATTGCTGCGCCCCCTACAGGAGCTTCTTCCAGATGAAATTCTCCGGACTGTTTCCCGAGGGCAGATAAAAGCACATCTATAGCCGCTTTCATGATTTCAGGCCCGATACCGTCACCGGGCAGTACTGCTATTCGCTTTGCCATACTGAGCAAAGTTTAAAATGGTTGGATTCTGTCAATGAAATGCAGAGGAAAGATTCACTTTCTATACTCTGTATTCAAGATATGCTTTCAGCGGTCCAAGGAAATATTCTCCCCAGCCGTCATTATGCATTTCACGAATTCGTCTGCCGGAAAGACCGCTATGGGTAACAAACAGTCTGGTTCCTCTTTCTCTTTCTTCAAGAGTCCATCGAACCAGGGTATCCTGAATTTCTTTATCCCAGCTTTCTTCTCTCCAGGTAAAGACCAGAAGATGTGGGAAGTCAATTTCTTTAATTACGCCGTACATTTCTCCATCCCAGAGAGAATATCTGCCGCCGATTCTGGCCTGAATTTTTGCAGGACCGCCGCCCCATTCATCAATGATCCGCGCATCGGTCATAGCCCGGAAAACATTTACAATGGGAGCCCGGATCAGCTCTGTCTGCACAATGTCTTCTACTTTTTCTGATCTGTACAGCCCTGTTCTCATGAATGATACCTCTTTTATGAAAGCCTTTCTCTTTAATTTTCTATCGGACGATTTTAAAAATCACAATATAAGTTTATTGCATGAAAAATCTTCTAATAAAAAAAGGATCCGTATGGAAAAACTCCTTTTTCTCGGCATGGGCGGTTTTATCGGAACGATTTGCCGTTATCTAATTTCAGCAGCCTTTCAAAACTATACCCAGACATTTTTTTATGCCGCAACTCTGGCAGTCAATCTTGCCGGATCTCTATTCATCGGTTTTCTCTCCGCTCTATTTTTAAGAGAATCCTTTCTCCATCCAGGGTTCCGGTTATTTTTTATAACCGGTATGCTGGGAGGATTTACAACTTTTTCCAGCTTCAGTATGGAAACGTTAAAACTCATTCAGCAGCAGCGGTTCATGGAAGCTGCAGCTTATGTATTTTTAAGCATTTCGGGAGGCCTTCTTTTTGCAGCGCTTGGATGGTATCTTTCGATATTTATAACTGACTGAAGGAAGGGTTTCCGTGACCGGATAAATATTCGTACTGCTTCATTGCATACCGATCTGTCATTCCTGAAATATAATCGGACACCACTCTGTGAAGACCAAAATCATTGATCCGTTTTTGAACATGAACAGGCATGATTTCAGGGTTATGGATATATTCATCAAATAAAAACTCAATCATCCGGATTCCCCTTCGTGACATCTGCATCACACGCGGATGATTGTACAGCCTTGTGCGCAGAAAATTCTGGGTTTCTTTTAATATTTCCTGCATTTCTCTGGAAAATGCAACAGGATACGAAGAACGCTCCAGAGAGAGAATGTCATTGAGAGAGGCAGGATTGATTTCGTTCAAGTTCTTCTGTGTGGTTTCAATTAAATCCGTAATGCATGCATCCATCATTTTTCTGATTACGGTTCGGATCTGCACTTCTCTTCTTAGATTTTTAAATATTTCGCCTTTTTCGTCTAGAACCTGCAGCCGTGAATGTTTCCAGAACGGAAGCTGGTCCAGTTCATCATAGGCAAGAAAGCCTGAATCCAGTCCATCTTCAAGATCATGGTGATTGTATGCGATTTTATCGCATTGATCTACAATTTCAGCTTCCAGGCAGGGATTTTCTTCTCTTCGTTTATTGCATAAATCCTTTAAGAGCAGATCGCACTCATAGGTTTGCTTATGCTTCATCATTCCTTTTAAGGTAGCCCGCGACAGATTGAGGCCGTTATAATCAGGATACCGGCTTTCCAGTACAGATACGATCCGAAGGCTCTGGCGGTTATGTTCAAAACCGCCGTGATGATTCATCAGAGAATGCAGCGAATCCTGACCTGCATGTCCGAAAGGAGTATGCCCGAGATCATGAGCAAGCGCCAGTGTTTCTGCAAAATCTACATTGAGTCGCAGAACAGAAGAAACAGAACGGGCAATCTGGCCTACTTCAAGAGAATGAGTCAGACGGGTTCTATAGTTATCCCCTTCTGAATTGATAAATACCTGGGTCTTATAGCCAAGCCTTCGAAAAGCTTTTGAATGAATGATGCGGTCCCGATCTCTTTGAAAACACGTTCGGTATGGCTGGTCGGCTTCAGGAAAAATCCTTCCACCGCTGTCCCTGTGGCGAATTGCATAGGGGGCAAGTCCGGAGTCTTCCCGATCTTCTATAGCTTCAGAAAAATTTTCCATGCCATAGAATTTCACTACACATCTTTCAAGAAAGAAATTTTTATGACATTCGGGGAATCTAAATGAAAAAATTGAATTATCACAAATCCATCGGGTACCGGGATGCATAAAATACGGATTATTCTATCGCTTTCTCTTATCTCGATGCTTTCATTCTGCTTTCTTCTGCCCTGGAAAAAATACGGAGTTGTCAGGCTATATAATGATATTCCTGGAAGCTGCAATTCAACACGGGGAATCAAACAGAAAGTTGTAAAAAAAGTTTTTTCTGAAGAAGAGATGAGACAGCATTATGGCCTGACATTTCTGGTTTATTTCAACGACAGAAAATCCCCTCCCCTGTACGGCGTTCTGTATTATCAGAACAGAAAAGAAAACAAATATTGCATGGCCATGCCCGACGGGAAATTTGCCGTATTTAAAGACCGTGCTGTTGATCAATACAAAAGAAACATTGTCCATGAAGTCTGTTATCCCCTTCGCGAATGCATCAGACAGGAACCCGAGCTTAAAATCAAACGATAATGATTTATCATTAAAACATCAGCTGGTTGCTTTTTAAAGATAAATCATTTTTTTTGTCATGCCTCCGTCTACGGTAAAGTTCTGTCCCGTTATAAATCCGCTCTTATCGGAAGCAAGATATACTGCAAGATTTGAGATGTCCTCCGAAATGCCTACTCTTCCTGCAGGATGCTGATTGTGATCTTCCCTGGAAAGAATCTCATCAGAAACATGAATCCATCCAGGACTGATAGAATTGACTCTTACATCGGGAGAAAGACTTACAGCAAGAGCATGCGTCAGGGAAATCAAGCCGCCTTTTGATGCGCTGTATGCTTCCGTATCCGCTTCAGACATAAATGCTCTTGTAGATGCGATATTAATAATGTTGCCTTGGTTTTTTTTAAGTTCGGATGCAAAAACTGAAGAAAGAAGAAAGGGTGCTGTCAGGTTTACCGCCAGAGTTTCATTCCATTTCGCAAGAGATGCGCCTTCAATCTTCTGATGATTGAGAACGGCGGCATTATTAACAAGACAGTCCGCTCTTTTCAATTGATCAAGAGTAAATGATTTTATTTTTCTGATTTCATTTTCCTGCGAAAGATCAGCTTCCAGAATTTTCAAATGCGGATTGCGGTTTTCAGCCTCCAGAAGATCTTCAAGAGCAGATTTATTTTTATCTACGGCCGTGACAGAATAACCGGAAGAAAGAAATGCGCCTGCAAGGGATTTT
>JAOUOA010000227.1 GCA_029880625.1 Spirochaetia bacterium | reverse complement strand
TACATAAAAACCCGTATGACGGGCATCAAAGAAGACCATCTCATGCTTCAAATCAGAAAAGAGCCCTCCATGGAAGAATACAGCATCACCGCCAAACCCGGCGGCGCTGTTTTTTTCCGCCCCCCCCATTCAAAAAAAATGGAGCAGCTAAAAAATCCTACATCATTTGAAAGCCGTGAATTGATTGGAAATTCAGCTCTCTTTCGCCTTGCCGCTGTAGTTAAAAATGGAAGGGCTCTTCAATATCTGGAATTTGAGCTGTCGACTGATTTCATGATTGATGCAGGAGGTAAAGAAAGAATGAAATTCTTTTTGACACTGAAACAGATTTTTCCCTCACTGAATATTAAATCAAGAAACAAGAAAGGAATTTACTCTTTTGGACGGATTCAGTCCGATTCTGAAGATTTATAAAATAAAACCATGAATTACAAAACAGACTTACACTGTATAGAATGCGGCGCTTCGTATCCTATGAATGAAATTATCTACAGATGCAGTAAATGCGACGGTCTGCTCGAAGTCAGACATGACCTTGACGCCTTAAAAGCAAAAAGCGCTTCTGAATGGAAAGAAATTTTTGAAAGCCGTTTTCGAACGTACCGGCACCCCTATTCATCCGGTGTCTGGGGGAAAAAGGAGTGGGTTCTGCCCGGCATCAAGGATGAACATATTGTATCGCTAGGCGAGGGAGTTACGCCCCTTGTGCCCATGCCGAAACTGGCAAAAGATACTGGAGTCGGGCAGGTTCTTCTCAAACAGTGTGGAATCTCTCATACAGGATCGTTTAAAGATCTGGGAATGACGGTACTGGTAAGCCATGTTGTTTCATTAATTTCAGAAGGAAAAGGAATTCGTGCTGTTGCCTGTGCCAGCACAGGCGATACAAGCGCAGCCCTTGCTGCATATGCATCAGCGGCATCTGTCCCTACCATTGTATTTCTTCCTTCAGGAAAAATTTCTCATGCTCAACTGATGCAGCCCCTTTCTTCAGGAGCTCTTGTTTTAAGTCTGGATACGGATTTTGACGGATGCATGAAGGTGGTTAGAGAAATTACTTCTGATAACAGCATTTATCTGGCAAATTCAATGAATCCCCTCAGGATTGAAGGGCAAAAATCCATCAGCATTGAAATCGTTCAGCAAATGGGATGGGAAGTTCCGGACTGGGTAATCATTCCAGGCGGAAATCTCGGCAATGTAAGCGCTCTGGGAGCAGGTTTTCATATGCTGAAAGAAACCGGAATTATAGACAGAATGCCGCGAATTTGTCTTGCTCAGACAGAAAATGCTAATCCAATGTATTTAAGTTTTCGTTCAGACTACAAAGATTATCAGCCGGTTCAGGCGAAAAAGACACAGGCATCAGCAATCCAGATTGGAGATCCTGTGAGTTATCCAAGAGCGGTCCGTACACTCCAGAAATTTAATGGAATTGTTGAACAGGCATCTGAAGATGATCTGGCCAATGCTGCTGGAAGGGCAGATCGTGAAGGAATGTTTGCCGATCCCCATACAGGCGTTGCGCTTTCTGCATTAATAAAACTGGCCGAAAGGGGAGAAATGAACAAATCAGACAGAGTTGTCGTTATTTCGACGGCACATGGATTGAAATTTTCTGAATTTAAAACCGGATATAATTCAGGAAAGCTTGACGGAGTTTCTTCAATGTATAAAAATGAACCTGTAGAGTTAACTCCTGATGTAAAAAGGATTAAGGATGTAATAGAAGAACGATTTCATTAAACGAGGTACAGGTCATGAATAGAAAGAGTCAGCCTGCGGCCCTGGTGATCGGCAGCGGAAATTCACTGGTACTTGATTCTTCAAGGATCTGCAGTGAAGGCTTTTTGAGTCTTGAAAAGCTCATTACCGATCTTTTGTTTACTTTGAAACGTCCTGAATTATGTACATCCATATTCACAGCTGTAAGAGAATTAATTCAAAATGCGACCAAAGCAAGCTTGAAACGAATTATTTTCGAAGAAATTCAAATAGATCCTGCTTCAAAAATGGATTATACATCCGGCCTGCAGACGTTTAAAAAAATAATCCATTCTGAAGATGTCATGCAGTACCGTTCCAGAATTTCCCAAAATCGATTCCGTTATTCCGTTCAGTTTGATTATTTAAATGGCGCTCTCATTGTTCAGGTAAAAAGTGTTTTTTTGCTGTTTCTCCAGGAAGAATTCAACATCCGGGAAAAGTTCAGGTATATCCAATCTGCTAAAAATTTAATGGAATTTTATAAAGAGCATTCAGATCTTTCAGAAGGTTCAGGCATGGGAATCGCTCTTATCCATATCCTTCTGCAGAATTCCGGAGTCAATCCCAGAAATTTTGTAATTTATAATGATTTTCAGAAACAATGCACCATTTCAAGATTTATCGTTCCTATGGAGCATGGTTATGTTTCTCCCCGAGAAGAATTCCTGGTTTTGCTGGATAGCTGTAATTTGGAAAGAGATTGCCTGAGAAATCAAATCAGGAGTGGAGAACGAACACTGAAGTCTCTGTCTGATGCAGTTGCTTAACCCCTTTCAATTTTGCTCTTTCAGTCTTTCTGTCAGGGATCTATCGTTTAATATTTTGGTGATTCTATCTTGGAGTTTTTCTTCAATAGGAAAAATTTTTTTTCTTCCCTGCAGGAATGTTTGAAGGATGGAGATGATTTCTTTTCGGTTCTTTTCATTAGAAAGGGCTGCATGGAGCTGATTGTAAAAAATTTCTGCCTGGATATAATCAATCTTCTTTGAAAACATGGACTTGATTCTGTCATATTCCGGCCCCTCAACCTTCATATATTTAATCCATTCCTGGATGATTTCCAGGTGTTTGTCGGTAATTTCACCGCTTTCCATATAGGCTTCAGCAAGCATAACCTTGATTATAATTTCATGCAGAGAGTCGCTCTCGGTGAACATAATTACTTCGATACGGATTATTTTTTTGTGAGTCAATCCATTTCCCTGGAATTCTCAATGAAAAAAACATGCTGAAATTTAGAGACGCTGGGTATTGGATAGCTAATAGAGAAACTTTAGTGCAAAAGTAAGAAAAGTTGTATTTTTCTAAATTTTTTTTTATTTAATTTTATCAAGGAACCTTCTCGGGCAATACATGAAAAAGCGCGCAGATAAATTTTTTAAAATTTCCTGCTTGCATTCTATCACAATCAAACTTATTTAATAGGTATGGATCCTCTGAAAAAAGTCCTGACACACCTGCGGGATCAAAAGATTGAAGCCGCAACGGACAAAGTTGAGGTTGTCGGTATGTCCATTGCCTCCTGTCTTGAACAGGCGGCACATCACCTCAATACCGACATTCATATGCTGGACTATGAAATTCTTCAGAGAGGAAAAAAAACTTTTTTTTCGCCCAAACCCTTCAGACTGCTTGTTTCCGTTCTTTCCCCGGACCAGCGATATGCTGATCTGGAAGAATTTTCCGTTAAGCTTGGCGTGGGCGACCGTCTTCTTTCAGGGGATCTTGATCGCTATGCTGTACCGAAACATAAGGACGGCTCTTTAATCGTAAGGGTTTATCGAAGCGGCGTATTCTTAACAGTTCATCCTCCTAAAGGAGACGGGAATTATGTTACCTTTGAAGCTGCTAAAATAAGACTAGAGCATCTGGGAATTTCTCAGTATGATCTTTCCCGTGTTGAAAGCGTTGTCCACAGTTCTGACGGCAAAGCAGTAAAAATTGCAGCCTATACTCCAAAACCGGAAAATGATTCTGCATGCAGGGTGGAGATTTCTCCGGATGAAATGAAAGCAACTGTGACGATTACTCCGCCTAAACCGGGGGGACGTCATCTTGAGGTTACAGATATTGTGAACGCTCTTCGTGCTCATGGAGTGGTTGTTGGGTTTTTAGAAGATGATATTCATGACGCTCTGCTTGAAGATCGCTACATGCAGCCGATTCTCGCTGCACAGGGGCAGCCTCCAAAGCATGGCAGAGATGCCTATATGGATTATAAAGTAAAAATAAAAAAAGAAGCGGTCCATTTTGATGAAGACGTATCCGGGCGGGTTGATTTCAAAGAATTGAATCTCGTTGAAAATGTTGTTGTGGGACAGATCCTTGCAGAAAAAGTACCTGCCAGCCGTGGAACAATCGGAAGGACTCTCATGAACCGTCTTGTAGATGCACGAGACGGAAAGGATGTTCCCATCAAACAGGGTAAGGGAACGATTCTTTCTGAAGACGGAAATAAACTGATTGCAGAAATTAACGGTCAGGTTGTTTACAACCGCGATCGAATTTCCGTGGAACCGGTTTACCGCGTTGTTGGGGATGTTGGGCCTAAAACAGGAAATATCATGTTCCTGGGTTCTATTGTGATCGGAGGAAATGTTCTTGATAACTATGAAGTGAAAGCAGTCGGCAATATTGAAGTGCAGGGAGCCGTCCAGAAAGCGAAGGTTGAGGCGGAAGGCGATATCATTGTAAAGCAGGGAATTGTGGGACGCGAAGGGGCTCTTGTCGAATCTTCCGGAGGGTCTCTGATCGCAAAGTTTGTGCAGTCTGCTGAGGTGAATGTAGCAGGCGATGTCCATGTACAGGACGGGATTCTTCACAGCAGAGTTTCTGCAGGCGGAAAAATTGTCTGCAACGGGCGAAGAGCGCAGATCGTTGGCGGAAATATCCGTGCTGCGAAAGAGGTAAGAGCCCGTTCCATAGGATCTCAGGCATATACAGCAACGGAAATTACTGTAGGAACAGATCCAAAAATTCTTTCACAGTATGATGAACTGAAAAAGCAAATGACGGAAGCGGAAACAGCTCAGAGCAAAACGGCCAAAACTCTTGCCACACTTGAAGCCAGAAAAAAAGCGGATCCTGAATCATTTACAGATGAACAGGATAAAATACTGACGCAGACATCAGAAGAAAAAGATTCCTATGACTCAAAAATCAATGAATTAAAAGAAGAAATCCTTAAGCTGGAGGAGCATATGAACCAGCAGGCAGCTCAGGGAAGGGTTCATGCTGAAAAGCAGATGCATCCGGGGGTTGTTATTAAAATTAAAGAAGCCGCTCAGAATGTTTCAGATACTTACAACGCAGTATCGCTGTCTTATGATAATGGATATATTAAATTCGGAAAATTTGAAAAAGAAGAAGATACTTCTAAAACGGTGAAGCGAAGATGATGCGCCCGATTGACATGCATGTTGCATTTAATGCAATTCCTGATTTTGCCCGTATGAATTCCGGCGAACAGGCTTCCATGATGTACAGACAGGTTCAGGCTCTGAATGATGCAAGAAATGAAAATTTAATCCGTCCAGAGAAGGTTGTTCATGTGCCGGAACGTACCGGAGCTGCATTGAATCCGGATTCCATTCCGGTTTTGAAGAAAAAAAGTAAAGACAGAGAAAATGACTTAAAACTCTATGCTCCTGACGAGCATAAAACCAGGGGAATGTTCGGTCTGCATTCAAACAGGAGGGATCGCTTGGGGCATTATTTTGACGCCACTGCATAACGTTTCATGGATATCGCCGTACTCATTTTAGTTA
>JAOUOA010000226.1 GCA_029880625.1 Spirochaetia bacterium | reverse complement strand
GTTCTATTTTTCAGGCTTGATTCAGAAAGGAACATCATCCTCTTCCATCATATCCGGGTACTGCTCCCGGGAAGGACCGGGATCCTGATAGGACGACGATTCGCTTCCACCGAAAGATCCTCCTCCAGATCCGCCGCCTTCTGATGAAGGTCCGAGCATCTGAAGCTGGTTGACGACAACATCAACAGTAGACTGTTTCTTGCCGTCCTTATCTTCCCATGTATTCTGTTTTAATCGTCCCTCAATCGCAACCTGTTTCCCTTTGCTGCAGTATCGGGTAATGATCTCAGCCTGTTTGCCCCAGGCCACACAGTTAAAAAAGGATACTTCTTCCTTTCTTTCGCCGTTTTGGGTATAATTTCTGTTATTGGCTATAGAAAACCTGCAGAGCGAAGTGCCTGAACCTACCTGCTTTAATTCAGGATCGCGGGTTAAGCGTCCGATTAACATAACTTGGTTTAAATCGTTAGCCACAGATTAACTCTTATTTCTTAAAGGGCTTTTACCATATGATGTAAAATACTCTGCTGAATCAGAATTTCATGTGTTACATCTTTGACTTTCGCAGGATCCATTTCACAGTTGCTGATGGAATAAAATCCACTGCCCTTTTTTTTCAGTAAATGAGGCAGTTTTCTTACACCCCAGTCTTCTTCTGAAGATACCTGTACAGAATTTCTCTCAAAGATTTCATTCAGGGACTTTTTGGACTCCTGAACGTCAGTTCCTTCCTGAAAAATTGTTATGATTTCATATTTTCTCAAAATAAACTCCCAACGAAGACCAGATTGAGAAAGGGGAGGTATATTGTCAAGTATTGACTTTATCTGGAGGGCAAGAAATGCAATCTGAAAATTAAAATTCCATAACCTTTTCAAGAATCAGCGCTTTTTCCAGTTCCTGGGACCTATAAACAAATTCCAGGCTTGCAAGAGCAGTACGGAGCATTCTTCTGTATCTTCTTACGACGGCAACCTGACGTCTATAAGGCATTGGATTGTTTTCATCCATTAGTTTGAAAGTAAGAAGCGGCTTGTAATCAAAAACAGGCAGAGGAACTCCATCTGGTCCTTCCCAGCTGGGTCGGATTTTT
Source organism: Spirochaetia bacterium (assembly GCA_029880625.1). Classification (GTDB taxonomy): domain Bacteria; phylum Spirochaetota; class Leptospiria; order Leptospirales; family Leptonemataceae; genus JAOUOA01. The sequence goes on along the minus strand of JAOUOA010000226.1, from coordinate 4,457 downwards.
GAAGGCGCTTCATAATATTCAACCATTACATCTGCATTGGAAGCAAGTTTTGCAACTGAAGATGTTCCTGCAGTTTCCTGTCCTGCCGCTGCTTCCTGATTTTCCCCCGGTTCGGGCAGATTTCCAGGAGCTGTATGAATAAATCTTCTAATTTCTCTTACATAATTATCTTTTCCATGGTTGATTCGATAAAAATGAAAAATCACCTGACTCAAACCTTTTTCTCCGGGGTATAAATAACAATCCACCCGGTATGTATAAAGCATGGGATAAATATCTGTACTGTAGCCTTTTCCTTCTCTGATCCGAACTCTGTAAAAATCCTTTCCTGTGCTGTCTTTTCCTCGAATAATCTTTCGGGTAAAGGGAACTTCCGTCAGTTCTTTAAAATTTCCGGGGCCTTCAGGGATTTTTGAAGGATCAATTCTGAGAAGCATCCTGCCGATTGCTGCATGGAGGGCATCGATTTCATAATCAGGAAATCCTGCTTTTCGTTGCTTTTCAATATTTTCCATTTCAGCAACTTCTTCAGGCAGGGTAGGCACAGAAGCAGGATCACTCCAGAGCGGGCTTTTTGAGTAAATATCCGAACCAGAAAAAATAAAAAAAACAGATACAGTAATTAAGGAAGATACTGTTCTTTTTGCATTCAAGATAAAATTAAAATGATTCACTTTCTTTTCCATACACTCAAATTATCGACTCTGCAGGCTTGCTTTCTTTAAGAAGGAGCCATGATTAAAGTAATGTTTATAATATTATAGACCCTCTTTTTCCAGAATTTCAAGCATTTCATCCTCTTTTTCCTTCATTTTTTTTTCTTCTTCTGGTGAAATTTCATGATCATATCCCATTAAATGCAGAAATCCATGAACCAGCAATCTGAAGAACTCATCTTTTAGAGAATGTCCGATTTCAATGGATTGGCTAAGGCAGGTTTCATACGAGATAACAATATCTCCCAGCATGGTGCTTTCTCCTGTATCAGGAAATTCATCCTCAGCGAGCATTGGAAAACTCAGAACATCTGTTTTTGAATCTTTTTTTCGATATTCTTTGTTCAGAAGACGAATTTCCTCGTCATTCACAATACTTAATGAAACTTCATATTTTTTATCGAGCTTCTTTTCAAAATATGAAATAAGTATTTTTAATGACGTTTCAATAATCTCTTCCTCAGGGAATTCCGAAGGAAGAGATTCTGATACATCCAGATAAATTCCGGAGATCATTTTTTCCCTTTGGTTGGGTTAGGTGATTTTTTTGATTTTAAACTAAATGCTTTTTTTTGCCTGTTGCGCCCGTTTTCTTTTTCCTGTTCAAGTTTTTCTGTATCGCCCGAAGCAGGATAGGCAGGCCGGAAATGATAGGAGCTCATCAACACATCCTTGAACGATTCACGAATTTCTGTAAGATCTCCTACTGTCAGTCCGGAATCATCCAGCTGATTTTCAGAAAGCTTTAAGTTAATGATTTTCTGAATGAGAAGATCCAGGGACTCTTCATTGACATCCTGAAGAGATCTGCTTGCTGCTTCCACGGAATCTGCAATCATGACAATCGCAGTTTCTTTCCGGCGCGGTCTGGGTCCTGGATAACGAAAATCATCCCTTTTTACCTTTCGCTTGTATTTTTCCAGGGCTTTGTGATAAAAGAAGGCCATGGTAGAAGTTCCGTGGTGTTCGGGTATAAAAGCAATTACTTCACGGGGAAGCCTGGCTTTTTTTGCCATTTCCACTCCGTCCAGAACATGATCAATAATGACCTTGGCCGCAACCTGAGGATTGTCCTTATCAATATTTTCAGGTTTTGGAATGAGATGCTGGTTTTCTACGAAGAAGCCTGCGTTTTTCATTTTACCTATATCGTGATAATACACGCCTGTTCTGGTCAGCATTGTGTCAAGATTAAGTCTTTCGCATGCTTTTTCGCTCATGGCTGCAACCATCAGCGTATGCGTCCAGGTCGAGGGAGCTTTATGAAATAAATCCTTGAGAAGACTGTGGGACGGATCGGAAAGTTCAATCAGCTTGAAACGCGTTGCCACATTGAAAATCATTTCATAAATCGGCAAGATTGCAATAATCAGCATTGAAGCCATTGAAGAAAAAACGATTACCCGTACAGCATGAAAATATTTTTCGGAAAATAAGAAATCGCCTCCGACAAAGGAAAAAATATCCCTGTTGCTGTAGAGATAGCTGGCCGTAACCATCAGAGATCCTATTCCTGCAAGAACAACGGAAAAATAAAAGAAATGAGCTCTTCGCTTTATATAAGATCCAAGAATGCTTCCGGCAACAGCCATTGTTACTGAAATAATCAGAGAATTTCCATCATTTTTACTGGCAAGAAAAACCATGAAAGAAAGATAGATCCCGACAGGCAGAGTTATAATTTCGCCGAACATGACAGAAAGAAGAAGAACAAAAAATCCAACAGGAACCCAGGAACCAAAAAAATGCGTCACCTCATTGTAGGCAAGATTTCTGGACCAGAACTCTTCCTGAACGGCAAGTACGGCGGCAAAAATCCAAACAGTAAGAAAAATAACAAGATTGCTTGAAATATCTGTGAGCCTTACAGAGGAAAACCGCCATGCAAAATAAAGAATCAGGCTGATCAGAACGATCTGCTGAATGAGTATTGCAATAATCCGCCGGACTTTGTCCATAAGCCGGGCATGATTGTAAACTTTTAATGCCTGAAATTTATTATCTCTGATCACTTCACCCTGATTGACGATAGGCTTTCCTCTGGGTATTTTATAAATCGGCATCTGTACCTTTGAAGCTTCCTTCAAACGGGATGCTTCTGTTTCTTTTGCATTGAAACTGCATCCGTCAATGCTTCTTAAATATTCAGCGGATGATTTTACAATTGCATGACGCTCTGTATTGTATTTGATATTCATTCTTTCATTGATCAGATCATAAAAAGCTCCTCTAACTTCTTTATTGTGAATGCGGTTTTTTGCTATAAGATATTTAACGTTGATGGTTGATTCTGCAGGCTCAACACCGGCCACAAAATCTCTGACACGGACGAAATTTCCTGTAAAAATTTTATCCTTAACGGGCTCGTGAATAATCAGATACTTTTGAAAAATTAAATTTACAGCCTGACGAATTTTTTTTCCGGTTTTATCCACCGAGGGATATAAAATATAAAGAGCTTCCTTTTCTCCCAGCCTGCTGAATGATTTAATTCTTCTTATGCAGTATATTTTTGCATCCACCTCTCCTTTAATCATCTGACATTTTCGTATGCTCTTCAAGTCTTCGTTCAACAGGTCCTGAAACTTCTGCATTTTTTCTTTTTCATCTACTGCCTGAGATGTTGTTGCAGAAAGAACGGAAAAATCTCTGTCAAAATAAAGAGGCACAAGCGAAATTGCTTCCTGTTTTTTCAGTTCATATTCCTGCTGATTGGGAAATTCAATATCAGAAAAAGCAACCACAGAAGACGGAGCTTCTTTTCCAACCGCCCAGGGGCCGTTATCGCGAAGATCCAGATCACTATGCCTGAAATTCGGGTAGGAAAGCACCGCAGAAAACATAATCAATGTTGATGCAAGTAGATAAAACTGAAATTTCCGAACATAGGATACAGGTCTGCTGCCGTTTAAGAAATCAGAAATAGAAATAAGTATTTTATTAAACAGATGGATCATATTCAATTACAGCAGGTCCAGATATCGCGGTTTCCCATTAACTTTCATCCGTCTCTGAAAGCTCATTATCTTCAAAAGCTTTTAGAAGTTTTTCAACTACATGATTTCGAACAATATCTTCATGACCGAACTGCACTACTCCAACTTCGGAAATTTCCTGAAGAATCATCATTGTTTTCTCAAGTCCGGATTTTCCGGGAGAAAGATCAATCTGAGTTATGTCGCCGCCCACGCACATTTTGGAGTTCTTACCCAGACGGGTTAAAAACATTTTCAGCTGAGGAAGGGTGCAGTTCTGAGCTTCATCCAGTACGACAAAAGCATCGTTCAGGGTTCGGCCTCTCATATAGGCAAGAGGCGCGATTTCAATCTTCCGTGCAGAAATCAAATCATGAACTTTTTCCATTCCAATACAGTCATAAAGCGCATCGTAAACAGGACGCAGGTATGGGTCGACTTTTTGATTGAGATCGCCGGGTAGAAATCCAAGAGACTCTCCTGCTTCAACAGCAGGTCGTGTAAGAATAATCCGCTCAACTTCACCCTGGACAAATAAACTGCAGGCCATTGCAATTCCTACAAATGTTTTTCCGGTTCCGGCCGGTCCGATGCAGATCGTTATGGCATTATTTTTTAAGGAATGGATATATTCAGCCTGTCGAATGGTTCGTGGATAAACAGATTTTCCGCGTACGGTCGTAAAAATTTTTTCTTTCAGGTCCAGTATGCTTCCTGATGAATCCGTTTTCTCATCATTTATTTTTTTTTCTGAAAAAGATTTTGC
>JAOUOA010000224.1 GCA_029880625.1 Spirochaetia bacterium | reverse complement strand
CGTCCTGAGATAGCGTCAGAAAAAGAATTTATTTTGAACGCTTTTTGCAAAACGCGAAGCTTAATTTCTTATTGTTATCCATTAAATCCAGAAGCAGTGCGTTCGCCTTTCCGTTCAATTGCAAATCTTGAGTTTCACCAGAAAAGCGAAATGCTTGATAAAATTGGTGCAAATATTGTTCAGAAGCTAAATGAAAAAGGAATCCGGGCTGTCAATGCAAGCGTTGCATTCCCCATGGAAGCAGAAAATTTTCCTGACCGTATGTGGGTGGTCAGTCATAAAAAAATCGCAGAAGCTGCAGGTCTCGGGAAAACTGGCCTGAACCGTCTGATCCTGCATCCCGAATTTGGAGCGTTTCATATTCTTGGAACCATACTGATGGATGTTGAATTAGATCAGGAAAATCATCCAATTGATTTTAATCCCTGCTTTCAGTGCAAACTGTGCTCGTATACCTGTCCTTCCGGAGCTATTCATATTGACGGATATTTTAATTTTTCAGCATGTTATACACATAATTACAGAGAATTTATGGGGGGCTTTGCCGATTGGATTGAAACTATTGTAGAAAGCAAAAATCGAAATGATTATCGAAATAAAATAAGCGACGGCGAAACTGTTTCCATGTGGCAGAGTCTTGCGTATAAATCAAATTACAAAGCGGCATATTGCATGGCAGTCTGTCCTGCTGGAGAAAGACAATTTCATATATACAGTCAAAACAGAAAGGATTACGTTGACAAAATTGTGAACCCTTTGCGAAATAAAAAAGAAACAGTATACATTTCACGTAATTCTGATGCAGAATCAATCGTAAAGAAAAAATTTCAGAATAAAAATATTAAAATAGTAAAAGGCGGTATATATCCTAAAAGCATTGAATCATTTCTTTTTGGTTTAAATCTTCTTTTTCAGCCGAATTTTGCAAAGACGATAAAACTGAATGCAGTTTATCATTTCACATTTACAGGATCGGAAAATATAATAGCAACGATTCAGATTAAAGAAGGGAATTTGAAAGTTGTAAAAGGCAGTCATATATTGATTCCTGATATTAAGATCACAGCAGACAGCAGAACATGGCTTAAAATTATATCAGGCGAAAAGAATAAAATAACGGCTGTGATTTTCAGAAAACTTAAGATTGAGGGGGGCATAAAACTGCTGAATCAATTCAGTTCATGTTTTTCAATTTGAAATTAATAAAATACAGTTGATTTTTTGAATTTGAGCTGATGTGAGCAAACAAATTCCCTGACAGTTGTTTGCTCTCACAATTTCTATATTTACTCCAGATTAATCCCCTGAATCTGAATCGAATCAATGGGTATCATTTTGTCTGAAGAATCCAGATACTCTAATTTAACCTTATCTCCCGCTTTTACAAGAGCGGCTGCTCTGGTCCGGGGCGAATCAGCGTTGGTTGTAAATACTTTATTGTTTTTTCCTGCAATCATGATGTAAAATATTTTTGTTCCGTCGTTTACGGTTGAACCTACGCGGCTGACGGATACAAAACCGGTTTTTGAAATTTCATCTGAATCTGAATCTAGAGGCTGGCTGGTGTTTCGTCGAAGAGAAAATTTATATTTTTCAACAGCGCGGTTTAAATCTCTGTCAATGGCAATTGTATTGATGTTATTCATATCAACAATTGCAAGTTTCTGGTAAACACCTTCGGATGAAATAATGGGTACAACCCAGGACGGAACACCGTGTAAATTGTAGGGTATGGGAGCCGTAGGTTCCCATCGCGCAGAATCTGCGCCAAGAGCGCTGTCAACTGCTTCCGCAACGCCGTTTTCATCGGTTCCATGCATGGAGAAGTAGCTGGCCTCACCTGTTCGTGTGTTTACAAATACAGCTCCAACAAGCGACTGGTCTGCTGATGAAGCTGACGTCATGCCTGTAAACCAGTAATTTTCATTGCCTACCTGCACAAACCAGAGGTCCTGCATGGCATTCCAATAAGTGGGTATCTGAACATCACGCATAGCAAAAACAGAATTAAACCATCCGTGTACATATTCTCCCCACCAGTTTAGATAATCCAGAGTCAGATCCAGCGGAACGGCCCAGTCTATCCAGTCTGGAATATCTTTCATATCTTTAAATTCCATTTCGCCCGTCTGCGGATCGAAAATGATAATACCTGAAATTTTATCTCCGCTCATTCCAATGGAAGGTCTTGTCAGCGTGATGATGTAATAGGGCTTCCATTTTTCATCCACTTCAAGGGCGACATGATTGATTTCATGATCCGGGTACTGGAAATAAATTTTTCTCTCAAGCCAGGAACCGAAATAACTGTTGGGCGTGTAGACCAAATTCAGTTTTTCTCCAGTTGCAGGATCTGCATCAATAAATTCTGCTTCCCTTTTGGGATCATGGGCATTGACGCGAATGTAGCCCGGAACATTTTTTCGGCTTTTCCATTCAAAAAAACCGGAAAAATCAAGAGGAAAGATCCACCACAGTTCGCCGTTCACTTCCTGGATGCCTGTACTCCAATGGTCAAGGCTGAGCTGTGATCCAAGAATCGATCCGTCTTTGGACTGTCCCAGAACTTTGGATGCAAGCGTTGATGCAGTCTGGTAGGGAACGAGGCGGATGGAGCTGAGATGTTTTTCATCAACTTCCTGGATATGATCCATTTTCTTCATTTCGCCGATAATATTTCTGTAATCCTTGCTTCTGAATAATTCTCCGGATGAAACTAAATAAACGACCCAGAAGATGACAAGAGAAATGCCGAAACCGATTCCCAGCATTAAAAAAATTTCTGTGTTGAAAAGTACTTCAATTGAATCAATGAGATCAAGTTTCTTATTCAGGAAAAGAACATCGACAATCATTGCAAGGCCGACGCCAAAAAGTACTGCAAATAAAATTGAAAACCATGTCTGGGGAAAATTAAATCCCAGTGCAGGGATGTAGTAAATTTGGAAAAGAAACTGAAATAGCATTCCAAAAACTGCGGCAGCAATTAAAACTTTTGTGAAAGGAGCTTTAAATATCACTTTTTTTAAGTACATTGCGGCTCCGCCTGCAAATATACCGGCGGCAATAATGGGTATGAAAAAAATCATATTGGGCCTCCATGAATCAATGGAAAAAATATGTATTTAAAATCCTGCTGAAAATAGTTGAATATAAAATTTACACTATCATGAATAAACCTTCCGGTCAAGAGAAAATATGCTTGAAATATAAATAAATTTTTAATGATATATTGTTTATGAAAGTCTGAGGTTTATAAAATGTTTCGATTCAATATTCAATTCTATAAAAATTTATATGTGAAAAGATCATACCGAATAAATTTTCCGGCGAAAAAATTATATATTCTTGCATTGCCTGTGATTTTTGCCGCAATGTTTTATACATTCTGTACTAAGAATATTGCAATTCGTGAAAGCGAGAGGATTTCCCATGCGCCCACATGGTTTGGAGCAGGCTGGAGCTGCGCTCCGGATAAAAAGATTTTATATTCAAAAAAGAATAAGGATTTATGCAAAAGGAGCTTAAAAACTCTATTTAAAAAGGATTCTTATTTTAATAGAGATTACCATTATCTGGATGCCAGATTTCCGCTTCCATCCCATCTCTCCTATATGCCTCTGGCCAATACTGTTCAAATCTGCAGAGAAAATGCCGCACAAAAACTTGAAAGAGACGGATTTTTAGAATTCTTCGAATATTATCTGGATCATGATTACGCCATTGTGCTTAAAAGAAAAGAAACAGAAGTTCTCATAGAAAAAATGCAAAGCAGGATGGGACCTCATTCGCTTCTTAACTGCACTCTTTTTTCTTCCAGGCATGATGAATTTATTACTGAATTTATATGGGATTCGTATAAAAATTCATTTAAAGAATATAAATTGAATGCTCGCCTCGAATGCAGATGCACTCTTTATTATAAATTCGAGGGAGGGAAAGAAGAATCGGATAAGATCATTGATTTCTATGTTTTCGGCGACTGAATAAATCTCGCTAAAAAATGGAGCAGGGAAATTATAAAATAACTTTCGAAAAAGTTTTACGAATTCTGAAAGGACATAAGAAAGCCAAAAAAAGTGCTCTGTCTTTCATGCTTTTGTTAAAAATCATATATTAGACTTTTGATATTCAATTATCTTTCTTAAAACAAATATATAAATTTAACTGATGTAAAAATAATTATTGCAATATTTCAATGATTATTATACAACTATAAAAAGGTGATCATAATGAAAAAAAATGCATTAAAACTTGTATTGATTATTTTTATAGGATTTAATATTTCTTCATGTGTTAAAGCAGACCGTTCCGATCTCTCTATGAATTCTGATAATGGCCTTATTGCATATATTTTCTACAGTATGAGCAGTTTATATTCGGGACCTAAATATATTGCTTCACTAATAAAAAGCAATGCTCCTCCAAATACACAGGGTGGTATTCTATATTCTCATGACGGTAAAATCTGGCAGGAAGGGATCTATGAAAAAGCGCCCCTGGGAGCAGTTAATGTAATTGGAGATGCCATATTTAACGGCAGTAAGTGGGTTACGGGAGGATATTCAACTGATGATTTTACGAATATTTATTGCAGAATTTGGAACAGTTCAGACGGAGTTTCTTGGAATTTAGTCAATTGTCCCTTTAACAATGGCTTTTTTGCAAATATTGCGTATGGAAATGGTTTTTTTCTTGCTGGAGGCTATCTAACAAGCGGAGTGACTTTTCTTTCCTGCTGGATCTTAAAATCATATGATGGTATAAACTGGTCCATTATTTCCAATACGCCTTCTTCTGGCGGTGGTAGCTGTAAAAATATAAACTTTTTACACTTTAATAAATCCGACAGCAGGTTTTATTTAACAACAACAGATTCAGGTACCTGGGTGAATCTTGGGTATTTCAGTTCCGCCGATGGAACTAATTGGACAGCGGTTCCTACGCCGGGACTGCCAATTACTCCAAATCGTTATGAATTTTTACCGGCTCCATCCGGACTTCTGGGAATTGTATCTGATGGCACAACAGATTATGCACTTTCCTATAACAACGGATTTTGGAGTTGGGCTGCGCTGCCCGGAACAAATAATAAAAATTTAATACGTGCAGGTTTTAATTATTTTGCATTAGCTCCCAATACAACCAATCCATATTATTATTTTTCAAATGATATTTCTACCTGGACTGGAGAAAGCAGTTATGCCTGCAGTACATCATACTGTCAGTTTATAAAAATGTATTATAGAGCAAGTGAGAATTTATATACAGCTGCAATATTAAAATCTTCTGTTTCGCCGTATCCTCTTGAATTTGTATACTCATATAACGGTTTGGACTGGCAAACCGGGAGTATCCTGACGTATTTCTATCCCGATCCGCCTAGCATCAATGTAATGAAATCTATTGATGATTAAATAAAGATTAAAAAATAGAAAGAAATTCTATCGGCCTGTATCGCAGGAAGCTTTCCTGCAGATTATAATCCCTGATTTCCGTGCAAACTGTACTCCTGAATTAATTCAGTTTGGCGCATGCTTTTCATTATAATAAACACAAAGGGAGTGA
>JAOUOA010000225.1 GCA_029880625.1 Spirochaetia bacterium | reverse complement strand
CGGTTCCTTTTTTCGCCTGTTTCATTTCCTGTATTATCCAGGAGAGAAAGGATCATTTCAAGAACGTTTTTATGATGAAGAAGATTGCCCCAGCGCTGGCCGGCTTTATTCTTTCTGCGGGAAAGAACATTAAAAAAATAAAACAGGTCCGGAGCAATGGCGCCGAGTGATGCATAATGCAGATGGCCCGGAAAATTGACAAGACGTGATATATCCTTTTCAATACTGTCTCCATGCTCCATTAAATAAATGGACTGTCGGAGAACCTCCAGGTGAGTGATTTTAGCCGCCATGAATGATCAGTTTTCTTCTAAAATATGACGAAATTTTTTTATCAATTGATTCACACGCTCTGTCTGGAGAGCAAAAGATGAGCGGTTCACAATCAGCATTGCGGATGATTCCATAATGGGATCCATCTCTGTTAAGCGGTTTGCTTTCAAGGTTCCGCCCGTGCTGACCAGATCCACGATACAGTCCGAAAGCCCCAGATTCGGAGCAATCTCAACAGAACCGTGAATTTTAATAATTTCGCAGCTTATCCCTTTCCTGAAAAAATAATCCATTGCAAGATTGGGATATTTTGTCGCTACTTTTAAATGAGGTTTTGAATAAAGATCTTTGACGTTTTCATGGGGGGCGGCAACGGAAAGCCTGCATTTTCCGAAGCCCAGCTCAAGAGGAACTGTCTGTTCATAGCCCCGTTCTGCAAGCACATCTCTTCCGGTAATTCCGGCATCCACTCCGCCGTGAGAAACATAGGCGGGGACATCCTGGCTTCGCACAAGAATAATCCGGTATTCGCCGGTTTCATCATAAATACTGAGTTCTCTTCCGGCATTTTTTAAATCAAATGATGCTACATCTGCACGGCTGAAAAAATTTACGCTTTCTTCTGCCATCCTGCCGGCAGGAAGTGCAACAGTGAAAGGGCTCATTGTTTCTTCTGTTGAAGGAGAAAAGAAGCGGCCAGGATGCGAAGGTCTTCAATTCCGGAGACTTCTTTGATTGCCATCATCTCTTTCAAAACTTCTTTTCCTTCGTTCTCCCTGCCAAGAAGTACAAGATTACGGCCTTTTCCAAACAAAACGAGGGCCATTGCATAATTTTCACGATTTTCCGGACCCATCTTTTTTTCTGCAGACACAAAAGATTCATAGGCTCGTTCATACTGTTCCGTATCTTCCAGAAGCAAGGCTGCTTTAATGTAAAAATATGTTTCCAGATTGCGATCTTCTAGGTCTTCTGCAATGCGAAGATAAGTTTCAGCCGCATCCTGTTTCTTTCCCGCATTCTGAAATAGCTCCGCCTTTTTCAAATTGGATCGCAGCTGAGACTTTCTGCTGGAAAAATTAGTTTCGTATTTTTCAAGTCTGGTAATTGCCGCCTCAATCTCAGCGCCGGAAATATTCATAATAGGATTTTCCATCAGCTCTTCATAAGCCTCAACAGACTGCTCTTCCTTCTGATCGGTATAAATACCGTAAAAAATGTAAACGCCTCCGGTCAGCAGCACAAGGGCTCCATACATAAGGATCAGTTTAAAATTATTTCTGATATAGAATCCCAGGCGGGTTAGAAAAATTTCAACCTTCCCCCCTTCAATATCTCTGAGGGGATCATAATCAATGATAGGTTTATCTTCGTATTTGCGTCTGCTTTTAATGGGTCCTGACACGATTACCCCTCTCCGTCTTTTTTAAAAAATGCTCCGAGAGTTGATGTTGACGGACTGTCGCTTTTCATATAACTGTGATAGATTTCTTTTTCTTTTCGTTTCTCAACATCTTTAATGGACAGAGCGATTCTCTTTTCTTCCGGGTCAATTTTCAGAAGCGCTGCCTGAATTTTATCGTCTTTTTTAAAGAGACTTTCAAGGGTTTCGCCTTCTTTCATGGGAATTCTAGAAATATGCACCAGACCTTCAAATCCTTCTCCAATATCAACAAAGATTCCAAAAGAAGTAATTCCAGTTACCTTACAATCAATCACATCGCCTTTTCTATATTTGGACTGAAGAACTTGATAGGGATTTGGAGACATCTGTTTGACTCCGCATGAAATTCTTCGCTCATCAGTGTTTACATCAAGAATTTTATATTTTACAACATCGCCCTTTTTGAGCATTTTATGATCTACTTTTTCGTCCCAGGTATAATCCTTGAAATGAATCAATCCTTCGATATCTTCGCGGATCTTAACGAAAGAGCCGAATTTAGTAACAGAAGTGATTTCACCTTCCAGTTCATCGCCTGGCGCAACCTCATCGGCAATCACACTCCAGGGGTCTCGTGTGAGCTGCTTGATCCCAAGACCAACCCGCTGCTTTTCAAAATCAATAGAAAGAACCTGCGCATCTACTTCCTGCCCAAGACTCAGATACTTTTTCGGATGTTTAACGCGCTTGGCCCAGGTCAGCTCTGAAACGTGAATCAGACCTTCCAGACCCTCACGAAGTTCAACAAAAACTCCGTAGTCAGTTATGCTTGTTACCGTACCATGAACAGAACTTCCAACCTGCAGTTCATTTTTTGCCCATTCCCAGGGATTTTCTGTAAGCTGCTTGAGTCCAAGCGAAAGCCTGTTATGATCGCTGTCCATTGAGAGAATCTTAACCTGAACAGTTTCTCCGATTTTAAATTTATCTTTGAAAGGCGCAAATTTTTTCCAGCTGATATCTGACTGGTGCAGAAGCCCTTCGACTCCTGCCACATTAATAAAAACACCAAACGAAACTTTTTTACTGACCGTTCCTTCGATTATGTCATTTTCACTGTATTTTTCCTGAAGTTCTTTCCAGCACTGGTCATTCCTTTCAGAAATAACTGCAAGATGGCTTACAATTCCAGAAAAGTATTTATCTTTTAATTCAAGAATTTTAAAAGAAATTTCCTGGCCTATTTTTAATTTTGCATTTTTTTTCTGACCTGTTTGAGACAGCGGCATGAAAAGCTCCACGCCGCCTGCATCAATTAAATATCCATGCCTGACTTCTTTTAATACCTTTCCTGTGATTTGAGCATTTTCCTCAAAGGCGCTTTTCACGTGATTCCAGGAAATTCTTTTAGCAGCTTCTTTTCTTGAAACTTCTACCATTCCGTCTTCATGACGCAATATAACAACAACGTTAAATCGTTCATTTTTTTCAGGCGGGGTGTCGAATTCCTGCAGAGAACAACGTCCATTCTGCTTCGTTCCCAGATCCATAAACACTTCATTATCATATACATCCATTACTGTTGCTTCAATAATGGTTCCCTTACCGGGATTTTCATTGTCATCCATTTCATTGAGCATCTGCTCCATGGATTCAAGTTCATTTTGATCTAAATCAAAGGGGGTTGATGATTTTGGTTCTACAGTCATGGATCTGTTAATTATGATTCTATAATATTTTTAAGGGCTTTGAATATATGATGAAAATAAGCTAAAATTGTAACTGCATTTCGCTCATCAGGCAGCCAAGGACAACCTCGGTACTCATCGTTGAGGTGTCAATCAGAATAGCATCTTTCGGACATATTAGAGCCCCAACAGGCCTGTTTCTGTCTTCCTCATCCCTTTTTTGAATATCCTTGATGATTTCTGCCAGAGGGATTTCATTCCCCTGTTTAATAAAATCCTTTTTCCTTCTTTCGGCTCTAATTTCTATGGATGCCTCCAGGAAAAATTTATAGGGAGTTTCTGGAAAAACAACGCTTCCGATATCTCTTCCGTCAGCAACCAGATCTGTTTTTAATGAGAACTGCCGTAAAAGCCGGTTTACTTCTTCCCTGCAGAGCATTGTATCGGCAATAAACTTAATTCTTGATGTAACTTCCGGTGTGCGAATAGACTCGCCTGCATCATTCCCGTTAATTCGGTTTACTTGAATGCCGTTTTCAATTCCAATTTCAATTTTTAGATTTTGAATGTCAGATTCAGAAAGGTTTCCAATTCTTTTTCCAAAATCTTCAGGATCCTGTCCCGGTCCAAGCTGGTCCATTAAAGCGCGTGTCAGAGTTCTGTAGATTGCGCCGGAATCTGCATGAATAAAACCCAGCTTCTGTGCCAGCTGTTTTGCAATTGTGCTTTTCCCGGATCCTGCAGGTCCGTCAATAGAGATAATTCGGCAGGAAGCTGAATTCATTCTTCATCCTCCCTGATTCCGCAAAGAATATTTCTTGCTTTTCTTGCTTTTGTGAACCATTCCATAAAATATTCCCTGTCAAAATTTTCAAGATTCAGAATCATTTCATCAAGATCATTCCTGTAATGCCTGAGCGAATCAAGTATAGACTCACGGTTCGTTTCTAGAATATCCGTCCACATTTTTTGATTTGAACCAGCGATTCGAACCATATCACGAAATCCTCCACCTGAAATTGGAATGGGAGATTCAGTATTTGAATCCATTACAGCAGACGATTCAGAAGCCCATATTGAAATCAATCCGGCAAGGACATGAGGAGAATGGCTCAGATATGCAAGAACCTCGTCATGATCGTTTTCCTTCATGAGGAAGGTTTTCATACCGATACTGCCCCAGAATCGGGCAACATCCTGCCAGTCAGAAGAAATCGCGCCTCCTTTCTTCCGTCCCTGGCCTTCTTTCCCTTCAAGGATAATGCAGAGTTTATTGTGAAAGAGATCCTGCTTTGCTGCAGAGGGACCGGCATCTTCTGAACCGCACATGGGATGAGATCCGACAAAACGAAGATCACTTCGTTTTGCGAAAGCCTCGGCTACCCGAACCCTGGTAGACGACATATCGGTAATCACTCCTCTGTATTCAGGAATCAATTCAGCAAGAGGCAGGATCTTTCCAACAGGAAGACCTATTACAATTAAATCATATTTTTCAAGGGGAAAGTCCTTAAAATCTTCAAGAGCTTCCAGCCTGAAGACCTGGTCGCAGATTTTATGCGTTTCAATAAATACGCGGCTTTTTTCACTCTGGACAATTCCGTCTACCCTGCCGTGAAAATCTCCGGAATTTTTAAGAGCCAGCGAAAGAGATGAACCCATCATCCCCATGCCGAAAATGAGAATTGACTGAAACCCGGACTCATTATTTTTCACGGCAGATCCGCCCTGGGATAGGAACCAAGAATTTTAAGCATTGCTGTCCGTGCCTTCAGTTCATTCAGGATTTTAGATATTTTCTCATCATTCGCATGCCCGAGAAAATCAATAAAAAAATTATAATCTCCGTAAGATCTTCTTGTCGCAACGGACTCAATCCTGGTCAGATTGATTCGAGAATTATGAAATGGAATCAGCATTTCGTAAAGGCTTCCCGGCCTGTCGCTCACCGAGCAGACAATCGAAGTCTTATCGTCTCCTGTGGGAGGGCACTGCTCTTTTCCCATAACAAAAAAACGAGTAATATTATTCATGCTGTCCTGGATATTGGATGCGATGATTTTCAAACCGTAGGTTTCCGCAGCCAGTTCTGATCCGATGGCCACTCCGTCTTTTTTTTCAGATGCAATCTGCGCAGCGGCGGCAGTACTTGAAGTTTCGACAAATTCTACTTCGGGGATAAAAAGATTTGAACTTAGCCAGTTTCTGCACTGTTCATAAACG